>JAEUSK010000123.1 GCA_016787925.1 bacterium
TACGGGCAATATTAATTAAACTTTTTCGCCTTTTTTAACCGGAAATAGCCATGTTAGACGAATTTCAAATTAGAGAAGACATAGTCGAATGCGGCCGTCGATTGTACCAAAAAGGATTTGTCGCTTCTAATGACGGCAATATAACCGTGAAAATTGGCGATGATGAGATACTGGCAACGCCGACAGGGCGCAGTAAGGGGTTTTTGCAGACGGATGAGTTGGTCAAACTGAATTACAAAGGCGATGTTCTTGAAGGAAATAGCAAGCCATCAACAGAAATTCTGATGCATCTCGCTATATATGAAGAACGCCCCGACGTTAGGGCGGTAGTTCACGCGCATCCGATATACGCGACCGGTTTTGCAACGGCAAATATTCCTCTTGCAGATTGTGTACTGGCGGAAATAGTTACAACCTTAGGCTCGATCCCCATAGCTCCTTATGCAACACCGTCAACGCCGGAATTGGCGGATTCCATAAGAAACATCATACGTCATGCCGATGCATGCCTTTTGGCAAATCACGGCGTTGTGACCTGCGGCCGCAACGTATTTGACGCGTATTACAAGATGGAACGGGTAGAGCATTATGCGCATATCATATATGTTGCAAAAATGCTGGGCGGGGAGAGAGTTCTGAATCCTGATGAGGTGCAGAAGTTATATAAAATAAGGGAAACCTACGGCACGCAGAGTCATGCAAATCCGGGTTGCCTTGCGTGTACTGAGGATTGCGTCGGCGGTGATTGTGTGTTATATGAAAAGAAAATTAAAACTTATGACGGCGGGAATTCAACAGATGAAGCACGCCTATCGTCCCTCGTCGGGGATATCATTCGCACCCTAAATTATTAAAATGGCTGAAAAGGCTTTTCACTCAAAAATTCGTTCTTTCATCTTTATTTCCTTTGGATTGATATTGACGTTTATACTCGTACTAGTAGCAATACCAATTTCGCTGTTTGCGCCTCTGGGAAAGACAATGGCTGCGATTGAGAAATTTTGGTCGGGCGTCCTCATTCGCTTTTCCATGATGCGAGTTGTAGCCAGGGGAATGGAACATATCAAACACAATAAAACATATATATTTATTTGCAATCATCAAAGTGCGATGGACATCCCGTTAATGATGTTTTACGCCCCGAAACAGCTGCGGATGATATTCAAGAAGGAACTGCTATATATACCATTCTTTGGACTTGTCCTGTGGTTGCTCAAGTTTATTCCGATTGATCGCGGAAACCGCGAAAAAGCTATAGCAAGTTTAAAAAAAGCTGCAAAACGCATCCACGATGGAATCAATATTGTAATCTATGCCGATGGAACCAGGAGCGTGAATGGAGAATTGAAGCCGTTTAAAAAAGGAGCATTTCTATTGGCCATCGACGCGCAGGTGGATATTATTCCGGTAACGATCAGCGGAACCATAAACGTCATGCATAAATTCGGTGGAATTTTGGATGTCAAATTCGGCCAGGAAGTTCATATCATTTTTGATCCTCCGATTTCCACATCTTCTTTTGTTATAGAACAGAAAGACGAATTAAAAACATTAGTGAATTCCCGTATTGCAGGGAACTACGAAGTCATAAAACACTTATCAAAGATCACCGACAAGAACTTATTAGATAAAGTCACCCGATTTGAACAAAAGCAGCATTCTGTTCGTGCCGCTTAACATTTAATAGAAGGAATTTCCAATGAAGGGTATTATTTTAGCCGGCGGGCTCGGCTCACGATTACAACCTCTGACTCTGATCACGAATAAACATTTGCTTCCTGTTTATAATAAACCGATGATCTACTATCCGATAGAAAAATTAGTTGAAGCGGGCATTGACGATATAGTTTTGGTAACCGGCGGAAGTTATGCAGGCGATTTTCTACGTCTACTGGGAAATGGAAGGGAATTCAACTTGTCTCACATCAACTATGTATATCAAAAAGGCGAAGGAGGAATCGCAGAAGCTCTGGGCTTGTGTGAGCACTATGCTAAAAATGATTCTATAGCGGTCATATTGGGTGACAATATTTTTGAAGATAGTATCAAAAACGCGGTCGCAGAATATGCAAAAACGAACACGGGCGGTAAGATCTTTTTGAAAGAGGTGCATGATCCGCAGCGTTTTGGGGTTGCAGAACTGAAGGGCGAAAAAGTGGTCGGTATTGAAGAAAAACCAAAAACCCCGAAATCCAATTACGCCGTAACCGGAATTTACATATACGACGCAGAAGTTTTCGATGTGATCAAAACGCTGAAACCGTCCGGGCGCGGAGAGTTGGAAATTACGGATGTAAACAATCATTACATTCGAAAAAATGCAATGAAGTACGAATTCATGAAAGGCTGGTGGACGGACGCCGGGACTTTTGAATCCTTATTTCATGCAAGCGAACTGGTTGCCAACTCACTTAACAACAAATAGGGGACGGCCGGGGAGTAGTCTTTAATCATAACCCCGGATTCAATCTCTTATTTTAATTTGAAATCAAAGAGATTTTTTTGTAATATAAATTACTTAATCATAAGTTCATTTGATGAAGAAACTTGGCATATTCGGATCGACAGGCTCCATCGGCAAAAATGCTCTTCAGGTTGTGCGGAATAACCCGGATCGGTTTAAAGTTGTATGTTTAACGGCAAATAACAACGTTGACCTGTTAGTTCATCAGGCATTGCAGTTCATACCGGAAACGGTTTGCATTTCAGATCAAGCAGGTTTTAGAATAGCCAGACAAAGACTGCGACAGACAGGCATTCAAGTTGTGTGTGGCGCGGAGGCGTTATGTGACCTTGCGCGCGAGGCCGATTTTAATATGATGGTAGGCGCCATTGTCGGGTTTGCGGGGCTCCTGCCGACACTTCAAGCGATCAAGGCCGGCAAAGATATTGCGCTTGCGAATAAGGAAACGTTGGTGGTTGCCGGAGAGATTGTAAACCGATTACTGGAAGAGCACCGCGTCAGGCTTATACCGATTGACAGCGAACACAGCGCGCTGTTCCAGTGCCTCGTTGGGGAGGACAGAAGCAGCATTCGAAAGATAATTCTGACCGCATCAGGCGGACCTTTTTTGCATAAGCCAAAAGAAGAGTTTAACAAGATTACCGTATCGGAAGCGCTGAAACATCCAAATTGGAAAATGGGTTCAAAAATCACGATCGACTCGGCAACGCTTATGAATAAAGGGCTTGAAGTTATTGAAGCGCACTGGCTTTTCGGGCTCTCGCCGGACAAAATCGACGTTGCTATTCATCCTCAGTCCATCATTCATTCCATGGTGGAATTTGTAGACGGCTCTACGAAAGCGCAAATGGGCGCGCCGGATATGAAAGTCCCGATTCAATACGCTTTATCGTATCCGGAACGAATTAAGAATGGCTTTAACGCATTTAATTTCAAAAAAACTAGCCGACTGGATTTTTTTAAGCCTGATCGCACTAAATTTAAATGTTTGTCCTTGGCGTATAATGCTTTGGAAGAACTTGGAACCATGCCGGCCGTATTGAATGCGGCAAATGAGGTAGTGGTCGAAAATTTTCTCAAAGAAAGAATAAAGTTCGTTGACATTCCAACATACATCAAGAAAACCATGCAGAAGCATGTCGTTATTCAAAACCCCGACCTGGAAGGCATATTGGAAGCGGATCAATGGGCAAGAAGCTACGTAAGAAAATTATTAGGTTATAATTAAGTACATAGATGAAAGGTAAGTATGGGATCTGCGTTATTTGATTTTATTATTCCATTTATTGTGGTTTTAGGCGTATTGGTTTTTATTCACGAATTGGGCCATCATCTTGCGGCGAAGATTTTCGGAATGAAGGTGGACGCTTTTTCTTTAGGATTTCCTCCGCGTGCCTGGGGATTTAAGTGGAGCACGAAAAGACTGCGCCCCAAATTTATGCGTGACTTAACTGCCGCTATCCGGGACAATGTGGCATTCAGGCAGCTTCACGAACGTCTGGTCTCCAAGAAGTACTCCGTATCTGAGGATGAGTCGATGCGGATATTAACTGAATTGTTTAATGTTCAAGTCGAAGAATCAAAGGTACAGGTGTTAAACAAAAAAGGAAAATCCGAAGAACGTATTGAAAGTAAAACAAACGTCGTCATTGCGGATGGCGGGATATCAAAAACATTCTTACAAGATGAATTAGATACATTGTATAAGACTTTCACATCTGATGCCGATCTTGTGGATTGTTTTCACCGGTATCGTGAAATTCAGGATGATAAGATTTTTAAAGATAAATATCAGACGGATTATTGCGTTTCCTGGATTCCTTTGGGCGGTTATTGCAAGATCAATGGTATGATCGATGAAAGTTTCGACGTGGATAGCATGAAAGAGGGTGTCGCCAAGCCTTGGGAATATCGCGCTAAGCCTATTTGGCAGAGAATCATTGCGATTACCGGCGGCGTTGTTTTTAATTTTCTCCTGGCGGTTATTATATTTGCCGTGATCGCTTTAAGCCACGGCTTGCCGGATATGGACAAATACGACGCGTACAAAATGGGAACTACGATTCAAACGGTAGGTTCAGGAAGTCCTGCTGAAAAAGCCGGTCTGCTGGCCGGCGATAGAATTACTGCCATCAACGATACGCCGGTCGAGGAGTGGAGAAGTTTAGTTGAAATTATTCATAACAAGCCGGATGAGAAAATTCGCGTAACGTTTCAAAGAGGCGAAACTGTTTTAGACGTTGAGATCATACCGAATAGAGTAAAAACGCAAACCGCCGAAGGAATAAAGGAAATTGGCCAGATTGGAATCGGCCCGTCGCCGTTACCTGAATTTACACGCGAAGCTTCTTTTGTTGAATCGATGCAATTTGGTTTTATGAACACCTACAGAGTTTCAGCGCTTATTCTCGTCAATCTCAAACAGATCATTCTGGGCGAACAGTCATTTAAAGACAGTATGGGCGGCCCGATTGCCATTGTGAAGATGACAGGCGAAGTGAAACAACAACAAGGATGGGCAGGCATTTGGGGTTTTATGGCCCTGCTCAGTATTAGTTTGGCTGTTTTTAATCTTTTTCCAATTCCGGCCCTTGACGGGGGGCACCTGATGTTCTTAATTATTGAAGGACTCATTCGGCGTCCTTTGTCGATCAAATTCAAGCTGTATGCACAACAGGCCGGTATGGCGATTTTACTGACTTTTATCGCGTATGTTACGTTCAATGATATCATGAAATGATCGTTTTGCCATCTACAACACGCCAGGCTGATCGGGAAAGGGCAATCCTGCTTTGACGTGAATGTTTGCGGAGTTGAGCAGCGAAAATTATCGAAGAAAATGCAGATATAGTAGTTTACGATTCAAACATAATGTCACCTGCTTTTTTGATTATGAATAGCAATTTCAGTTTGACAGAGTCGGATCAGATAAAAATTAACAGTATAGATTTGCGTAGATAACACGATACATTCATTAAATGAGGTGGATGATATGTTAAAACATACTCAAAAAATGGCAATGAGATGCGTTTATGCACTCGCATTGATTTCAAGTTTAGTATCGGATTCCATTGCTCAGAGTCGAATTGCAGTGTTGCCTTTTAAAAATATTTCCGGCGATAAGCAATATGACTGGTTAGCTGACGGATTCTGCGAAACGCTGACATCCTCATTCGCGCAAATAGGGTCGTTCGTCGTCGTCGAAAGGTCACAGATCGAAAAAGTTCTACGCGAACAGGATTTTCAGATGAGCGATTACGCCAATGAAGCCAAAGTTGTTGAAGTTGGAAAGATTTTGGGCGTGGATAAAATGCTGATTGGAAGTTACCAGGTTTTTGCTGGCAATATCAATGTCAATACGCGTATCGTCAATATGCAAACGGGGCAGGTTGACCAGGCCGGCGCGCTTGCCAACAAACGCGCGAAGCTTGAGAATATTTTTGACCTTCAGGACGAAATCTGTGTTTCGCAGGCCAAAGCCTTCGGCGGGGAAATTACGCAAAAAGAAGTTCAAAAGATCGTTTCCGCTACATCATCTAATAAGACCAATTCATTTTCTGCATACGAACTCTATAACAAGGGCGTTAACGAGTATTACGCAAAAAATTATGCCGACGCCATCGTAAGTTTTAATAAAGCTATTGAGGCCAATCCACAATATTCGGAAGCATACAATTATCTCGGTCTGGTGGCGGATAATCAGGGAGATAATAATCAGGCCATTTATTATTACAAGAAAGCCTTTGAAATCAAACCGACGGATGCCGTCGTTGCCAATAATCTAGGCATAGTGTATGCGGTCAAAAAAGAATATGACAATGCGCGGTGGTATACGAATAAGTCGATTGAGTTAAATCCAAACTATTACAATGCCTACAACAATTTAGGCTGGATAAGTGAAACGCTTGGCGACAAAACAACAGCTCTGAAACATTTCTTGAAGGCGTACGAACTTGACCCGACCAATGATTATGCCTGTCGCCACATCGGCGGTATTTATGAAGGGCAAGGAAAATACAGGGAAGCCGTGGAATACTACCAAAAGAGTATAGACAACAATCCAAATGACGCAGGAACATATTATGATATGGGAGTGGCGTACTGGAGTCTTGAGGATTGGAATGCCGTTATCGACGCGTGGGAAAAATGTTTGAGCATCAATAAAACTCATAAAGAGGCCCTGGAGTGGCTTCCAAAAGCCAAAGAAAAACTTGGTTCATCCAGTTCCAAACGTGTATTGGATAATTACTCCTTAGGTTTGGAATATTATAATGACAAGGAATACGATAAAGCACTTGTTGCCTTCAAAACCGAGATTGAAAACAACCGCCGAAACAGTTCCGCCTGGGGTTACTTGGGATTGTGTCATTATTACAAAGAAAATTATCAGGAATCGATTCGCTGCTACAACAAATCTATCGCCATCAGCCCGACGGATTGGGTGTACTACGATTTGGGAGTAACCTATTGGAGTCTGGCTGATTGGGATGCAGTGATTGATGCATGGGGGGAATGTTTAGCTATAAATCCGAACTATGCCGAGGCGAAAGAATGGCTTCCAAAAGCAAAAGAGAAAAAAGCATCGAAGTCCGGTTCGAGTTTTAACTATTATGATGAAGGTGTTCGGCAATACAATAATAAAGAATACACTGCGGCTATTCAATCATTGAAACAGGAGCTGGCTGTCAACAAGAAAAACAGCAATGCGTGGGGCTATCTCGGTTTATGTTACGATTCTCAGGACAATGCGTCCGACGCGCTGTATGCTTATAATAAATCGATCATGATTCAGCCAACGGACTGGGTATATTACAACATGGGAGTGGTTTATTGGAAGCAAAAAAATTGGCCGGCTGTGGTTGATGCATGGGAAGAATGTCTCGTGCTGAACCCAAACTACAAAGAAGCGCTGGAATGGCTGCCTAAGGCAAAAGAGAACTTGAACAAATGAGCCTTTATTGACATATACATTATTACATACCGACACCAGTTCCGCCAATTCAAAAGCCAGAGCGGGATTACTTGAAACTGCGCACGGCCTGATTGAAACGCCGGTATTTATGCCGGTAGGCACGCTCGGCGACGTCAAAGCGATCGAACACCGTGAATTAAAAGAAAATCAGGTTAAGATCATTCTGGGCAACACCTACCATTTGTATTTGCGCCCGGGAACAGAAATCATCAACAAAGCCGGCGGGCTCCACAAGTTTATTGGGTGGGATTTGCCGATTTTGACGGACAGCGGGGGATATCAAATTTTTAGTTTATCCGAACTGCGCAAACTGTCCCACGAGGGCGTAAAGTTCCAATCGCATATCGACGGCTCCAAACATTTTTTTCGTCCGGAAGACGTTGTTGATATTCAGAGAAAACTCGGCTCTGATATTTGCATGGTACTGGACGAGTGCCCGCCATTCCCATGTACTCACGAATATGCCCTTCGATCCAATGAGCTCACCATGCAGTGGGCTGAACGCTGCAAGGCCCATTTTGAAAAAAGCGAACCGCTGTACGGTTATCAGCAAGCCTTGTTCCCGATCGTTCAGGGCAGTGTATTTGAAGATATTCGTTATCAAAGCGCGGATCGTCTCAAAAACATGGATTTTGAAGGTTATGCCATCGGAGGTGTAAGCGTTGGCGAACCAAAAGAGGATGTCTACCGAATTGCCGAAATGAATTGCGCCGTTTTGCCGGAGAATAAGCCGCGATATCTTATGGGCGTCGGAACGCCGGAAGATATTTTGGAATGTATTGAGCGGGGCGTTGATATGTTCGATTGCGTCATGCCGACGCGCAATGCGCGCAACGGAACATTGTTCACTACTTGGGGGAAAACGACGATCCGCAATGCAGCTTACGCGGACGATTTTTCGCCAATTGATGAACAGTGTGGTTGTTATACCTGCAAAAATTTCAGCCGCGCTTATGTCCGTCACTTATCAACTATAGGCGAAATTGTTGGCCACCAATTGGCGACAATCCACAATATCCACTTTTATCTGTGGCTCACGCGAGAAGCCCGAAAACATATCTTGGCAAATACATATTCAGATTTTAAGACAAGCCTGATAGAGCGGTACGCTGAAAACGAATCGAAACGCGGTGAGAACAACGCAAAAACGAAAAACCCCCGCCGAAAGAAAAAGGACTATGAAACAGCTTAGTCCGGGTGAATTTAAACAATGGGTGGAGTCAAAAAAAGCGTTTCAGCTTCTTGATGTTCGTGAACGATGGGAATACGACATAGTTCGATTTGAACAGGCGACACTGAGGCCGCTGGGCTTCCTGCCGATAAATCCACCGGAATTAGATAAAGAAAAACCCGTAGTGGTTTACTGCCATCACGGCGTACGAAGTATATCCGGATGTTTAATTATGGAGCAGCTCGGTTTCAAGAATGTCTACAATCTCTCCGGAGGCATTGACCTCTATGCTCAGACGGCAGATAACTCCATGCCAACCTATTAATCTCACAAAACGAAGTTAAGCATAATGTTCTTCCCACTTTTAGAAGCGCTTTTGCAGAAGAATAGAGAAATATGCAAACTGCGAATTAACGAGCATAAGCTTTCCGGCGGGGACCCCGTATCGATTTACAAAAGCCTTCTTACGTATGCATCTCAACACGCTCTGTCAGACCATGCCAACATGAATGCGGTGATATTTTCTGATTGTTTGGTGAATCTGCTGCAAGCCAGTCGCGACAAAAATGCGGGAAATTGGGATGAGAAACTCATAGAATACGGAATCGATTATTTTTGTACGATTCCGATTGAGCCGATAGACACGACGCCGCTGAAGCCTTCGCGGAAGGAAGCAAAGGTCGCTTCGATAGCAGATCTGGAAGAAAGTTTTGATCAGAACGACATAAACGTCGTTATGGAATCCGTTCGTGATTTACTAACCCTGATGGACAACAAGCGTTACTTTATGGAAATCACGTTTCGTATTGCTTTGAAAAAAAACCCTCATTGTCTTATTCTCGCAAGCGCGATTTCTCGCGCCATAGAAATAATGGGTTGGCAGAATAATTTCACGCCTTTTCTGATTTATCATTTAATCGTGAGGCTGCATAATGAAAAAACAACATTTTCTTTTTCAAAAAGGGACACGGAAACCACCAATGTGTTTGAACAATGCCTCGGCAAAGTCAGATCAATCGGCGATCTGCTCTTCCTGGCAGCTTCTTTCAGGACGTACCATGAGAGTAAGATACTTGCAGCACAGCTTCTTCCGATGATCCGTATGCGGCTCAACGAATATTTTGGGTCCAAGAGAGATGCAGACCACGTGATCGAAAACAAGCAGTCAACGATGGACAGTATCGTTCGCGATTCTTGTTTCTTGGATTTGTCTTCTGTAAAAGGAATTGAGGCCTTGCGGTCAAAAAATCCTTTTGCAGTTTAAGCTAACTTTTCTATATTTGGACAATTATAAAAAAACTTTTATCATGCCGTCTCTTAAAATCACAACTTATGGTAATCCGATACTTCGCAAGAAAGTAAGACCCATCACAAAAATTGATTCCGGTTTGAAAAAACTTGCAAAGGACATGTTGGAAGTCATGCACAAGGCCGACGGTATAGGGTTAGCCGCGCCTCAAATTGGCAAATCTATCTCAATCTTTGTTGCAGATATTTCTCCGATTCAAGAAGAAATGGCGCCGATGATTTTCTTGAACATTGAGATACTGGAATCGTTCGGGTCATCGCCGTATAATGAAGGCTGCTTGAGCATTCCCGGTGTGGTGGCCGAAGTCTTTCGTCCGGAAAAAATTAGAATTCGCTATATGGACTTGTCAGGCCGACGTCATGAGGGCATGGCAGAAGGCGTGTTAGCCCGTGTTATTCAACATGAAGCCGATCATTTGAACGGAAAACTATTTATTGATTATCTGTCTGAGGATGCGCTGGAGCCTTTTCAGGCCATTCTTAAGGGGCTTGAACAAAAAAATAAGAAAATGTTGGCGAGAAAAAAATCCGCTAAAACCGTTACCCACTAATATAGATTCGGCTCCGTTACATCCATGCTTCAAAAAACTTTTAAGCTCTTCAATAAAAAACAGGAACCTATTCGAGGCGATGTTTGTATTCCTGATTTGAATCGCAGGTATCCCATCATCATTATCTGCCACGGTT
Organism: bacterium; assembly: GCA_016787925.1. GTDB lineage: Bacteria > CLD3 > CLD3 > SB21 > SB21 > SB21. The sequence continues at coordinate 10,603 of JAEUSK010000123.1, forward strand.
TTAAGGGATTTAAGGACTGGGGTTTTTTCCCATACGTTGCAGAAATGCTCTGCAAGAGAGGTTTCATCGTTGTCAAATTCAATTTTTCCGGAAGCGGGATAGGCGAAGATCTTATGAATTTTACGGAATTGGATAAATTCGCATCCAATACGTACACCCAGGAACTTGAAGATTTGGAAAAAATATTGGATGAACTCGAACGGGGCAACGTTTGCGGTAATTCAGGGTATCTCGACAGAATCGGTATATTGGGGCACAGCCGAGGCGGCGGAATGGCGATTTTGAAGGCGTCTTACGACAAGCGGGTCAAGGCGCTGGTCACATGGTCCGCAATTTCTACAGTAGAGCGTCAGTCGTTCTTAGACGTGCTTCCGCAATGGAAACGGCAATCGTACATTGAAATTCCAAATATGAGAACCGGCGAAAAGATGCGGCTCAATATGAATATCGTAGAAGACATTGAAAGAAATGCGAAATCAAGGCTGAATATTTCCAGATCGGCATCAAAACTGGATGTACCGTACATGGTGATTCATGGCGAAAAAGACGAAAGCGTGCCTGTGAGTGAAGCGCGCAGCATTTTTCAGGAGCTGCACTTATCAAGAATCCGGCTTGAAATAATTCCGAATGCCACGCATACGTACGGATGTGTCCATCCGTTTGACGGCCCCACGCCTGAACTTAAAAAGGCTTTTTCGCTCACGCATGAATGGTTCAGCAATTTTTTAAAGTAGATCATGATTATTGAAATCGAAACGGTCGGCCCATTTCAGGAAAATTGTTACATCATTGGCGATGAGAAAACAATGGCTGGCGCCATTATAGATCCGGGTGATGAAGCCGAGCGTATTCTTAGAACTGCAAAAAAGACCGGATTGCAATTCTTGTATATACTCAATACCCATGCGCACATAGACCATGTTTGCGGCATTCAGGAAGTTAAAGACGCTTTGAAAATCCCATTCTATCTTCACAAGGACGACTTAGTTCTACTTCAGAATCTTCCAAAGCAAGCTGCTATGTTTGGAATTTTTGTTGACCGTGTGCCGGAAGTTGACTTTTTCTACGGTACGGAAACGCAAATTCAGATTGGCGGGCTCACTGCGCAGATTTTTCATACACCGGGGCATTCGCCCGGCGGGGTATGTTTCTATTTCAGGCCGGAAAATATTGTTTTCGGCGGGGATGTTTTGTTTAACGGTTCTATCGGGCGGACCGATTTGTACGGCGGAGATTACGATACTTTAATCCGTGTGATTAAGGAGAAATTATTTACTCTTCCAGATGAAACTCTGGTTTATCCTGGACATGGTCCTGTAACTTCTATAGGCCACGAGAAGAGGTATAATCCGTTTCTAAATGGTGCCTCTGGACAGTTTGCATAAATTAAAGAGAAAAATTTAAGGCCTAACCAAATGACAACAGTTGATAAAACAGACGTTGCCCTGAGCCCCGTAAAACGCCTAGTCTCCAAACGCGACATAGGCATTGAGGCGTTTGAATTGGAAAACGGCAACGTGATGTTGGAGGCAACTTTTTTGGATCCGTATCATTTAATTCGCCTGAACATTCAGGTTGATCCACGAACACGCACGATTGTAGCGGCGAAGAGTCAAATGGCGAACCACCCGCACTCCATTTGTCCTAGCGTAACCGAGAAGGCAAAACTTTTGACAGGACTTGTTATAGGGCGAGGTATTACAAAAGAGATTTCTAAACGCATTGGCGGGAGCGAGGGATGTGTTCATTTGCGTGAACTCGCGTTTGAAACGGTTAATTTCGCCGCAACCGTCATGATGGGATATGATGAAGGTTTTGGTCTTATGAGCAGAGAATTTAATATTCTTGACGAAAAGAAGCGTTTTGATCTGTCTAAACAAATTCTGAAAAATACCTGCCATGTTTACAAATCAGACGATTAACGCAAGGCCGGAGGAGAGAAGTACATGAGAATTGGAACATATACTGTTCATCCTATCGAAACAGGCAGAATTGCATTGGACGGAGGAGCCATGTTCGGCGTGGTTCCAAAGAATCTGTGGAACAAAACCAATCCTTCCGATGACCAGAATCGCATAAGTCTAGCCATGCGCTGTTTGCTGCTGATGGCCGATGACGGCAGAAAAATTCTCTTTGACAATGGTCTGGGACATAAATACCATGACAAATTCGCCTCTATTTACCGAGTGGATCATTCGCAATTCACATTGAAGAATTCGTTATCACAACTGGGACTTACAACGGATGATATTACGGATATGGTTCTGACTCATTTGCATTTTGACCACGCCGGGGGTTCCACAAGAACTGATGCCGCTGGAAACGTCGAACCGACATTCAAAAATGCGAAGTATTATGTACAAAAAAAACATTTTGAATATGGGCTGAACGCAAGCGAGAAAGACCGTGCGAGTTTTTTGAAACCGGATTTCATGCCGCTTGTGGAAACTAAAAAGCTGAATTTAGTCACTAATGCAGATTCTTTGTTTGATAACGTTTCTTTTTTTATTGCGCATGGCCACTCGCCGTATCAACAATTGCCTATTATTTCAGACGGAACAACAACCCTGTTTTTTTGCGGGGATTTGATGCCGACAAAAACGCATGTGTCCGTTCCGTATGTCATGGCTTATGACAATCAGCCTCTGGTGACCATCGATGAAAAAAAGAAAATACTCTCACAAGCCGTTGCAGGTAAATGGACGTTGTTTTTCGAACACGATCCGGAAACGGCCATCGGAACTGTGATCCATGATGAAAAAGGGTATAGATTTGGTGAAAAAATTGATTTTTGAGGTCAGACTGAACACCTGGCAATTACATGATTGACAAAAAAACTGTAAGTGTGATCATTCCTGCTGCCGGTGTCGGCAAAAGAATGGGGGACGTGGTTCCGGGCGGAGTGGGCAAACAGTTTGTGTCACTCCAAAACAGGCCGTTGATCAGTTACACGCTGGAAAGATTTGATAAATCAAAGTACGTTGATGAAATCATAGTTGTATGCTCTTCTGAAGCGATTACGTATATGAGAAAAGAGGTGGTGAAGCAAAATCATTTTTCACGAATAATTAGGCTCGTGACCGGCGGAAAAGAGCGTCAGGACAGCGTTTACGAAGGATTTAAAGCAATTGACCGCGCAGATATTGTGTTGGTTCATGACGGCGTGAGGCCATTTGTGAGAACGAGCCGAATTGACCAATTGATCGAGGTTTGCAATACCGTCGCAGCGGCCGTTCTTGCTGTAAAGCCAAAAGATACTGTCAAATCACAGGATAATGAGCAGTATATAGAAAAAACATTGGACCGTTCAACGTTATGGAATATTCAAACGCCACAGGCATTCGATTATGGGATTCTGAAAGAAGCTTACGAATATGCCACTCGTTCAGGGTTCTACGGTACCGACGAAGCCATGCTCGTTGAAAAAATCGGGCGTCGAATAAAATTGGTAGAAGGCGATTATGAAAACATCAAAATTACAACTCCCGACGATTTGAATTATGCTGAATTTATATTGGCAAATGAACTAAAACAATTAGTTTGACAATGCGGTATTCATTTCATTAAGTTTTTACTACTTATAAGCTTTATCAAGTTTTTAAAACAGGAGGAGTGTATGGACGAATATAAAGAGTATATGAAAAAAGGTCGTGAGTTCTTCGTTCAGCAGGATTACAGAAAGGCCTATGAGTTTTTTAATGCCGCGCTGGATATGGTCAAGGAACTCAAGGAAGAGGACGACAAAAAAAGTCATTATTACATAACTCAAGAATGTGTTTTTGATTCATTGGAGAAGATGCAGGATTACAAAAGCGCCTTATCGCGCATAGAAGAAGTTATTACGGAGGAAAAAGCGAAAGGCGAAAACGCTACCGTAAAGCATATTGCTCACTTCATGCAGCGCAAGGCGTGCCTGGAAATTAAGAACGGGAACAGCCGTCCGGGGGTTAAATTGGCAGGGGAAGCGTATGATCTGAGTTTTAAGACAAAAGAGCAGACTAATTGTGAAATTGCGGCAAAAATATGGAACGAACATCAGCGCGGTTCCAAAGTGACGGTGGAATATCTTGAATACTGGCAAAAACACCATAATTATTGGGTTGCCGACAAAGACTTACCGATTTAATTTTTGCAAACTGTGTAATGCGATATCCGTTCCGATTTCGGAACGGATTTTTTTTGTCCTAACCTCATAGCGCATCCTATGCACCCAAAGAAATTCTTGATTATTCGTAGCAGGATGACTATATTTGGCACCAACAAATTTGGTTGGATAATCATTCAACTTAGATTTTTTATCACGAGGATAATATGGACTTCAAATTGAACGATGAGCAAGAAATGATCAGACAAACTGCACGGGATTTTGCACAGGAGCACCTCGCTCCGCATGCGGCGGAACGTGATGAGAAACAGTTTTTCCCGAAAGAAGTTATTAAACAGATGGGTGAACTTGGATTTATGGGCATGATGGTGGGCGAAAAATGGGGTGGGTTCGCATCAGATACGATTTCATACGTACAGGTAATAATCGAACTTGCAAAAGCCGATGCTTCCGCCGCAGTCATTGCTTCGGTTAATAATTCCCTCGTTTGTTTCAATATCGAAAAGTATGGTACGGATGCTCAGAAAGAGAAGTATCTGAAGCCTCTCGCATCCGGACAGGCGCTCGGGGCGTATTCCTTATCGGAAGCGGTCTCCGGAAGCGACGCTGCCGGCTTGATTTGTTATGCGGAGAACAAAGGGGATCATTATCTGGTAAACGGAACAAAACTGTGGGTTACGAATGGCCACCATTCAGACTATGTCGTTTGTTTTATCAGAACCGATAAATCGAACAAAACAAAGGGCATAAGCGCATTTATCGTAGACAAAGCTTTTCCTGGATTTAAAGTTGGCAAGAAAGAGAATAAACTAGGTATCCGCGCTTCCGACACGACTGAACTTGTATTTGAAAATTGTAAGGTTCCAAAGGAAAATCTTCTGGGCCAGGAAGGCATGGGATTTAAGATTGCCATGGAAACTTTGGACGGAGGCCGGATCGGAATAGCCGCGCAAGCAATAGGCATTGCGGAAGCCGCTCTTGATGAGGCCGTTAAGTATACTAAAGCGCGTGAACAGTTCGGTCAGCCGATTGCAAAATTTCAGGCAAATGAATTTAAAATCGCGGATATGGCGATGCGTATTGACGCTTCGAAGCTGTTGCTTTACCGGGCGTGCTGGCTGAAAGATCAAGGTCAAAAGTTTGGCAAAGAAGCCGCGATGGCAAAATTGTTTGCCTCGGAAACGGCAATGTGGGCGACGACCGAGGCCGTACAAATGCACGGGGGTTACGGCTATACAAAAGAGTACCCGGTAGAACGTTTCATGCGCGATGCAAAAATAACTGAAATTTACGAAGGCACTTCGGAAATTCAGCGCATTGTAATAGCCCGTAATGTTTTGAACTGGTAGATAAATACCGTCGGAGAATTGAGAATGATGAGCACATTTGATTTGATGGAAGAGAAAGAACACGAGGAGGTTGTTTTTTTTAGCGATAAAAAAAGCGGGCTAAGAGCAATTGTTGCAATTCACAACACAATGTTAGGCCCTGCGCTAGGCGGGTGCCGGATGTACCCGTATACATCCACTGAACTAGCTTTAACCGATGTGTTACGATTGTCCCGCGGCATGACATACAAAGCTGCTGTCGCAGGACTTAACCTCGGAGGCGGAAAATCTGTCATTATCGCCGATCCGAAAACAAGTAAGAACGAAATTCTCTTCAGGGCATTTGGGCGTTTTGTTCAAGGCCTTGGCGGGCGATACATAACGGCCGAAGATGTCGGCACGAGTGTGACGGATATGGAATGGGTCCGAATGGAAACAAAATACGTCACCGGAATATCGCGAGCATTAGGCGGCAGCGGAGATCCGTCACCTGTAACGGCTTTGGGAACGTATCGCGGTATGAAAGCCTGCGTAGAAAAAGTGTTTGGGACGCAGTCATTAAAAGGATTACGTGTCGCTATTCAGGGCTTGGGCCATGTAGGCTATTACCTTGTGCGCCATCTTCATGATGAGGGCGCCAAACTCATTGTGAACGATATCGACAGCGAAAGAGTGAAAAAAGTGGTTAATGAATTTGGCGCGGAATATGTGGACGCAGATAAAATTTATTCGGTGGATGCGGATATTTTCGCCCCATGCGCAATGGGCGCTATTGTAAACGATCAGACCATACCGCAATTTAAGTTCAAGATCATCGCGGGAGCCGCGAATAACCAGCTGGCCGACGAAGCCAAGCACGGTAAGATGTTGGTCGATAAGAAGATTGTTTACGCGCCGGATTATGTTATCAATTCAGGCGGGTTGATCAATGTATATAATGAATTGGAAGGCTACAATCAGGAGAAAGCCCTTTCACAGGCGAAGGGAATTTACGAAATTGTAAAGATCATATTGGATCTGGCGGAAAAAGAAAATATTCCGACCTATGTAGCATCTAACAGAATAGCCGAAGAACGTATGAATAATATTGGCAGAATAAAGCAGACTTATGTCAGAAAATCCGAAACGGTGATGCGCAGATTAGAGAGTTTCTAGTTCCATTTCTTTAACATATTCAACATGCAAGTTGAAAAAGGTCTTTCTCAATTCTTATGAATCCTCTGTTGCTTGACGAATTAAAACCGGGCAATCATGCCCCTAAGAGCAGCCGCAGGGAAGCTCGTGAAACGGTTCTTCAGGTATTATATGCCTATGAATTTTCTCAGGATCCTATCAATAAAATCGTCGAGGATGTTTGCGGCCCTTTTACAGATCTAACCATGGCGTTTATTAAGAAATTGGTCGCGTGTGCAATTGAGCATCGTGAAGTACTTGACGATCACATCAAATCACGAACACAAAATTGGGATTTTGAACGAATTGCGATGATAGATCGCTTATTGTTGCGCATCGGAATTTGTGAGTTCCTACATTTTGAAGATATCCCGCCCAAAGTTTCAATAAACGAAGTCATCGAAATCAGCAAGCGCTACAGCACCGACAAAAGCAGCAAATTCGTTAATGGCATTTTGGATTCAGTGTACGAAGATCTGAAATCAGCTGGACGGATCGCCAAAGCGGGCAGAGGCATCATAGGAGAATAGAACTTTGTTATGGACGAAAAAGCCGTTGTCAGCTTGTTCATATTCTTGAATAAGCTTTTTTTTTATGAATAGCCGTTTGATTGATATAGCGCAAATCGTGGCGGTTTCCGAGGTTAATGGGCCTGGGAAACGAGCGGTAATCTGGGTGCAGGGCTGCCACAAGCGTTGCCCCGGCTGCTGGAATCAAGATTACTTAAAGTTCGGCAGTGTTTGGCAATTAACAGCACAGGAACTCTTTCAAACAGTGAAACAAATGACCGCAAATTTCAGGGATGTAGAAGGAATCACTTTCAGCGGGGGTGAACCGTTTGACCAAGCCGAAGCGTTAGAGGATGCGGCAGTGTTGTTTAAGGAAAATAATCTGACGGTCATGAGTTACTCCGGATATACCCTGGAAGAAATACAACAAAACAATAAAGTTCAATCTAAGCTTCTTGCCGCGTTGGATATTTTGGTGGATGGTGAATATGTTAAGGAGCTGCATTGTGACCGTTTGTGGCGCAGTTCACTCAATCAAAAAGTACACTTTTTATCAGATCATTATAAATCATTTGAAGACTTAATCAACGCAGACGTTCGTGAATTTGAGGTTGTATTATCTGCGAACGAGACGCGTGTGACAGGATTTCCCTCGGCGGACTTAATAAGAAGAATATAGATATATTTTTCGTTGCCGATGCAGCAGACTTCATACACAGTAAACATTTGGACTGGCGGATGGATCTCTCAAAAAAGCTAAAAAATATTACGGATGAAACAATCCGGCTAATGGCAATAGTCGAAATTGGAAAACTGCTGAATTCGACGCTAGACTTAAACAAGATCCTCGAGATTATTCTGGATACGGCTATTAAGAATTTGAATGCCGATCGGGGTACCGTTTACTTGATAGATCATGAAAAAAAACAATTGTGGTCAAAGGTATTACAAGGCGACAGCATTGTTGAAGTGCGTTTAGCGCTTGGTCAGGGAATAGCGGGTTTTGTTGCCCAAACCGGAAAAAAAATTATTTTGAA
>JAEUSK010000194.1 GCA_016787925.1 bacterium
TGCAGGCTCGGCTGCGTGAATCAACATTCGGTGAGAGCGTGAATGAAATGCTCGATGATTTTCATCAATACATGCATCGTGAAAAGACCTGGGGTAGCGTGAATATGGCGGAATTTCAGCAACACCCCATCGCCTACTTCAGCCCTGAATTTGCGTTACATGAGAGCCTGCCGATCTATTCCGGCGGCCTTGGCGTTCTCTCCGGCGATCATATCAAATCAGCGAGCGATCTCGGCATACCAATGGTTGGAATCGGCTTATTTTACAGGCAGGGTTATTTCCACCAGACTCTGGCTGTTGACGGATGGCAACACGAGACCTATGTTACGAATGACCCACACAACTTGCCTATCACATTGCTTCGTGATAAAGCGGGGAAACCGGTAGTCACTTTCGTCGAGATAGGCCACAGTATCGTAAAACTTTATGTTTGGAAACTCAACATCGGGCGAATTAAGCTGTATTTACTTGATAGCAATCATCCTGATAATGAAGAGCATTACCGCGAACTCACCGCACGAACCTATGGCGGCGATATCACGACGCGCATTTGCCAGGAAATAGCAATGGGCATTGGAGGAGTACGTCTCTTGAAAGTTATCGGTATAGAGCCTTCCGTATATCACATGAATGAAGGACACAGCGCATTCCTTGGACTTGAATTGGCGCGCGAAAAACTTCTCGAAGGAAAAACCATTGAGGAAGCGTTTGCCTGGGTCAAGGAGCATTGTGTTTTTACGACCCATACGCCTGTTCCGGCAGGACACGACCGCTTTACAAAGGATTTAATGCTTTTTACTTTGTCCAATTACAGCGCGACTCTTGGAATTTCCATTGACAAGATTATGGAATACGGACGTGTTAATCCTTACGACGACAAAGAAACATTTTGTATGACCGTATTCGCTTTGAAAATGTCGCGATCAACTAACGCCGTCAGCGCTTTACACGGCGATGTCACACGCAAAATGTGGCAAGGTTTGTTCCCAGACAAACCGGCTGAACAAGTGCCCATCACGCATATTACCAATGGCGTCCATATCCTTGGATGGATGAATTCTCCTACGCGTAAATTCTGGCACAAGTTCCTGGGAGAAGACTGGGAATATCACATTATGCAAGGCGACTTTTGGCACAAGGTATCCGATCCGAATTTTATTCCGGACGAAGAGATCTGGGCTTTGAGGTACAATTTGCGCCGTCTGCTCATTGAATTTACACGCCTGAGGCTGAAAGAGCAACAACGGCGGGCCGGCGGAAACGGCGTTAAACTGTTTGACACATTTTTATCGCCTGATGCCTTGACCATAGGTTTTTCAAGACGATTCGCAACCTACAAACGTGCGCCGCTGATCTTTGCAAATATTGAAAAATCACTTTATATGTTCAATAACGAAGACCGTCCACTTCAAATTGTCTTTGCCGGCAAAGCGCATCCGAAAGACGACAACGGGAAAGCGCTGATCAAGCGTGTCGTTGAGTTAAGCAAACATCCTCAACTATTCGGCAAAGTCGCTTTCATCGAGAACTACGATATTAATGTCGCGCGATTTCTTATATCCGGCTGCGATATATGGCTCAATACGCCGCGCCGCCCTCTGGAAGCAAGCGGAACCAGCGGGCAGAAGATTGCTATTCATGGCGGTCTGAATCTCGGCATCCTCGACGGCTGGTGGCGCGAGGGATATGACAGCACCAACGGTTTTGCAATCGGCAAAGACGAACATCCTGACAATGAAAAAGAGCAAGATCGCGTAGACGAAGAGAATCTTTATAGTGTATTGCTAAATGAAGTTATCCCCACTTTCTATAATCGGGATGCTGACAATATCCCTCGTTTGTGGATTATGAAAATCCGTAAAGCCATGCAAACTTTGATCCCGAAATTCAATACCGATCGCATGGTTGCTGACTATGCGACGAGAATTTATAAGAAGTAATCATCGTGGCAAATCTGATTATTTACAAAATAATTAAGTCGCCAATTGGCGATATGGTCTTAGGCTCCGTCGATGATAAGATCTGCTTTCTGGAATTTCATCTGCCCGAGCGTTACGATGAAATGTCCGACAAGATTCGGAAAGTTTATGATGCCGAATTGGTGGAAGGAACAAATAATGTGATCGAACAAGCGGAAGAACAATTGCAGGAATATTTTACTGGAAAACGTAAGAACTTCACCGTTCCTCTGGATTTGCGCGGTACTGAATTTGAACTCAAAATATGGGACCAACTCCTGAAAATCCCCTACGGTCAAGTGTGCAGTTACGGTGATATTGCCAAAAAAATAAATAATCCAAAATCCGTTCGTGCCGTGGGAGGCGCCAATCATAATAACCCTATTGCGATCATTGTTCCGTGCCATCGTGTTGTCGGAAAAAGCGGGAGCTTGGTGGGTTATGGCGGCGGCGTGGAAAAAAAGAAATTTCTCATTGAATTGGAAAAAGGCGAACTTAGCCTGCTATGAGCCCATCGATTTTAATACATCAATGAACCGGTCGGCATGAATTTCTGCATTCAATTCGTTGTGAATAACATCCACAATAATTCCCTCCGGCGATATAATAAAAGTTGCCCGTTTATTTCGTAATATCCCTCCTAAGCGTAGAACACCAAATTCTTTTCCAAGTTGTTTTTTATTATCAAAAATCAATGGAAATGGCAATTGATGTTTGCTAATGAAACTGTTGTGCGTCGCATTATCATCAAGGCTGACCCCAAATAGTTCGCCGCCAAGCTTTTGAATTTCTTCATACCTCTCCCGAAAATGACACGCCTGCGCAGTGCAAATCCTCGTAAAATCCATCGGATAAAAAAACAACGCAACCGCTTTTAGATTACGAAATTGTTCTAACCTGTAGTTGATGCCCTCAGAATCTTGGAATTCTAATTCGCCTATACGGTCGTTTTTTCTCAGCATAACTCAGCTCAGTTTTGGCATTTTGCGCAAATATGATCTACCGCAGTGTATGCGCTTTTCACGGCGCCTTCGATGGTTGCAGGCAGTCCCGTATCCGTCCAGTCTCCTGCTAAATAAAAATTTTTAATTGGCGAAATACATGGCAGCCGGCGCGTTTTCGAATCCGGGGACTGTGAAAAAGTTGCGTTCCGCTCCTTAATCACCAGGAAATGGCGCACCATGGGAGCTTTAAAATCAGAAAACAACATTTTTAATTCCTCAATAATCAATTCATAAATTTCGTCGCGGTGCCGGTTAACCATATCGCCGGCTCCGCTAATCGTTATTTCAAGTAAATTGTCCGATTTCTTGAAAATCCACTGTATCCTGGTATGAATGCATCCGATAAAAGAACCTTGAAATAACTGATCTGCATGAGTGCCGGTCAGCCAAACATATATGGAAATGATCGGAGAAGTTCTTAAGATATCCATTGCCTTGAAGTGCTCATCCCGGATGCCTTTATCAATAATTTTAGTGAAGGCGGATTGCGGTACGGCCGAAACATACACATCGGCATTTAATATATTTTTATCACCTAGCGCAATTCCTGTTATGCGATCCTGCTCCAATAGTATCTTGTCAACCTCTCGGCCTAACAATACTACTCCACCGTTCTGCCTGATCTTCAATTCAGAAGATTTAACAAACAACTCAGACAAACTCGTTTTTGGTATTATAATTCTGGAGTAGTCGCGTTTGACGAGAAACATCTGTTTTAGCGCCGTTGTAAACAATCTTGCCGAAGCATTCTGCAGCGATTCATTCATGACAGCCAAGCAAACGGGGTTCCAAAAATACGTTCTCAGATTATCATTTTGTCCCAGATTCGAAAGCCAATTGTCAACCGAAATAGTTTCCGGTATATTCTGAAACGTTAATTTTACTCCTGCCTTGATGAGCAGTAACCGCTCCCAGAATGACAGATTTTTGAATCGCAAAATTCCGACAAGCAAATGAATCGGCATTGGCAGATCCGGAATAATTAATGGACTGAGCTTTTTATGCGGCGCTGCAAATGGAATATGAATCAATCTGCCCGTTTGGGCATGATCGGCCTGCCCGAGGAGTTCCAGCCAACGCAGTGTGTAATGGTAACAACCCATAAGGATATGTTGGCCGTTATCCAACATATCAGACGTAGTACGGTCTTCAAATGAAAATGTTCTTCCGCCCAGGCGGTGTTTTTGCTCGATCAAAGTCACCTGAAATCCGCGGTCCGACAAGAGAGTTGCCGCTGCAAGGCCGGCCAATCCTCCCCCGATCACAATGACTGTTTTACCGGAAGGGGTCATTACGCAAATTGTCTTTCATTCCACCATGTCTTGAAAACTATTGAAGCCTTCTGAGGAATCGATAGGGAGATTTTTTTTGAAGAAAGGTTTTCCAGATTTTGTTCTGTTTTAACAAGAAGTGAATAATAAATATTCTGCATAGCTCTTGCAGGAAATAATAAGTACGATCGTTCTGCTGCATAATCATCATCGGCCTGCATATAATAGCGGCGGGCGCGAATACACTGTTCCCGCATGAGCATCACAAAAGAAGACTGATTGTTACCGCTTAACAGGTCCTCTTCGGTGCATCCGAATTTCTCTAATTCCTGTTTTGGTATATAAATACGGTTCTTCTGAACGTCTGAAGCGACGTCGCGAATGATATTCGTCAACTGAACCGCAATACCCGTATTGACCGCGTAGGATTCAATACGTGAGCTCTTCTTCCCTAAAATACTGACGGTCATCAAACCGACCGTAGACGCTACGCGATAACAATATTCATACAGCTCATCAAAAGTTTTGTAACGGTTTTTTGTTAGATCCATCTCTACGCCGCGAATGAGCTCAAAAAAGAGATCCAGCGGAATTGAGAATCTGCGCGCAATGTAGACAAGCCTATTCAGAAAACTAAGCTGTGACTTTCCTGAAATCGCGGTTTGCAGTTCCGTTTTCCAATGATCCAGAAATTCAAACGGATTATGATTGTCATTTTCAGTATCTACCATGTCGTCCGTGTAACGGCAAAACGCGTAAACGGTCATAATCGCATCCCGTTTATCTTTTGGGAAAACGAGCATGGGAAAATAGAAGCTGCTGCCGGATTGGCGCACGTAGTCGGATATGGACGGGTTAAACAGGTTATGCATATTCTTACTTAAATGTTATCATTCGATATAAAATTCGAATGGCGTCGACCACGCCAATTTCAGGCCGTCTATTATGAACATCATAATTATTCTTTTCCAATTTTTCAAGTATACGCATCCCGCCCAGCCATATCAAAATGATCTCGTATCGCTCCGGCCTCTTCAGATAAGACAAGACCGATTTCCCCTTCAAAAAAAAATCCCGTGCGCGGTGCACTTGAAATGCCATCAGGTTCGCAAACTGCGTGTTAATCTTCTTATTCGACATATCGTGAACAGAATAGCTGAATCTTACCATCTCATCTTGAGGCAAGTAACATCTGCTTTTCCTGAGATCAACAAATACGTCCTGCCAATGATTGGTCAGTTGCAGCGCTGTGCAGATGGAGTCCGTCGCGGAATAAAACAACTCCTTTTCAGGATGGCTGTTGTAGCCAAGAATGCACAGAACAATGCGTCCAACCGGATTTGCAGAAAAACTGCAATATTCAAGAAGTTCATCAAAATTTTGATAAGTATTCTTGAAAAGATCCACTTTAAACGCATTTAACAACTGGTCAAAATAATCTTTGGGAATTCCGCATGTCCGGACGGTTTCTCGCAGCGCAACAAAGATAGGTTCGTCTGCAATTCCCCTGTAACACGCATCGAGCTTAGACTGCCATTGAAGCAGCAATTGAAGTCGTTGAGTAATATCCAGCGCTTCATTATCCGCAAAATCGTCCGCTGTTCGCATAAACGCATATGCCGCATAAAAATGTTTCCTTTTGCTTCCCGGAATAAAAATGGATGCAATTGGAAAATTCTCATAGTGATTCTTCGCCATCCGACGGCAGTAATCGTATGCATCATTAGCGCTTCCCGAAAAAGCGCTGCTTTGCGCCGCTGCTTGTCCTGCGATCATTCTTCATCCAGTTTTGTGGTTGAGATGAGAAAGAACAGCGCAAGAAGGACGATCACATTTACCGTAACCATTGACGAATAGACTGTATGCAGCCGGTCAAATTCCTCTCGTTCCGGCCGGTTATCCTGATCTTTAGGCATATCTAAATTTTCTATGGCAACCTTAAGTTGATCCATGCGCGGAGCGATGATCATGCTGTACCACCCAAGATTGCATAATAACAACAGGGATGCGAACATACGAATCCAGTGAAGAAAGCTCTTGCGGTAGAATAGAATAACCAGGGATGTAAGAAGTAAAATGATAGCGCAAATACCTTCCACTACATTCATTTTGTGCAGGATAATTCCATTCAATGCCCCGGCCTGCGTTTTCGATTCCATAAACTTGAAAATCGACGGCGCAACTACCGATCCCAGGAATACCAGTATTCCAATCCAAATGCCGCAGGCAAGCTGTGCAGCCCATTGCAACAGAGAATATCGATTTATGTTCATAATCCTAATCCCTGAAAAAGCGCGCTGTCGAAAACGGCCGGATCAACGGTGACACTTTCTGATCCAATATCATATCTGCCATAAGCCTTGCTGTTATCGGCATTAAGAGAATTCCGTTCCGGAAATGGCCGGATGCCACATAGAGATTGCCTAGCGCAGTTTCTCCCAGCACCGGAAACCTGTCCTCACTGACCGGCCTTAGCCCAGCCCACGATTCGATGGCCTTAAAATAAACAGAGTTCGGAAATATTGTTTCCAGCTTCTTTAGGAACCCGTCCGTGACGTCATTTGACACTGACTTATTGAAACCCGCGTCTTCAACTGTAGACCCGATCAGGATGCGCCCGTCATTTCGCGGAACATAATAGAAGTCGTCAAGGCTTCCGGCATGGCGGACAAACCTCTCATGCGGCATCTGCATGGAAAAAATCTGTCCGCGCATCGGCCGAATATCAGGTATAATACCGTGTAATCCGGGAAACTGTGAAGTCCACGCGCCGGCTGTCAAAACATAATGCGCGGCGGAAAATGTTTCTGTCGGGCCGCTGACGTCAGCGACAGCATCATTCACAACTTTAAAATCCGTTATGGCACAGTTTTCTAATATTTCAACCTGGGTCTGCTTGCATGCGTACGTTAGCGCTTTTACAAGTTTCCGATTCTCAACCTGATGATTACCGGGTAGGTGGATGGCTGAATAACCTTCCGCCAACGCGGGTTCGCGTTCTTCTGTTTCTTCCGGGCTCCAATAGTGCCCGCGAATCCCGATCCGCGCGAGCCAGGCTATCTTTTCATCCGCTGTTTCGTCAGGCGGAATCAATTTCAGAATTCCTTCTTTACGATATTCACAGTTAACTTTACTAACCCATTCAATGCGTCGTATATATTCTTCGAATATGAATTGACTTTCAATACATAAGTTCAGAAACAGCCGCTGAATGCTATTTTCTTCTTTTAAGAAATCCTGTGTGATGATCAGCTGAGGCTCCAGCATTCCGACAGACGCCCAGGACGCTTCTTTGCCCGGTGTCCCTTTTTCCACAACAGCTATTCTCAGTTTTTGGTTTCGTAATCGTAATTCATAAGCGATCGACAGTCCTACAATGCCGGCCCCGATAATTACTATATCATAACTTTTCACTTATAACTCCTCTAAAATAAACACGGCAATATATCCATACATGTATATAAAATCAAGCAAAGTCCCGTATGGCTGAACTTAATTAGTGAACGAATAACCGCAATCCTGATTTTATCTTGTCTTTTCATCAGAATTAATTACTTGATAATATTGAACAATTCCTATATATTTTTTTCCAATTCAGGTTATTTTGTAGATTTTCTTGCATTCTTCTTCAGATACATATTACTCATCACACATTGTCATAATCGGAGTTATTGTGGAATTACACAAACTGGGACGATACGAAATTACACAGGTTCTTGGACAAGGCGCTATGGGAATCGTGTACCAAGGCGTTGATCCGAAAATTGGAAGAACAGTTGCGCTTAAGACATTGAAAACGGCCGGAGAAATACCGGCAGATCAACTGGCGGAGTTTCAGCGACGTTTCGAACAGGAAGCGCAATCTGCAGGCCGCCTGACGCATCCCAATATTGTTACGATTTATGACGTTGGCGAAGAACAAGGGTTGGCCTATATCGCTATGGAATTCATCAAAGGGAAAGCGCTGGATGAATACATTGCGGAAAAAAGCCCCTTCTCAATCGATCAGATCGTCAATATCATGGTGCAGATATGCGACGGGCTCGGATATGCGCACAAAAATGGCGTCATCCACCGCGACATCAAACCGGCAAATATCGTCTTGACCGACGACCATATTGCTAAGATTACGGATTTCGGCATTGCAAAAATCACTTCTACCAGCGCCACGCAAACGGGTATGGTCGTTGGCACGCCGAGTTATATGTCGCCGGAACAGATTACCGGAAGAGGTGTGGACAACCGCTCGGATATTTTTTCAATTGGGGCGGTTTTCTATGAATTGCTGACTTTCGAAAGAGCATTTCCCGGCGATAATATTACTACCGTCATGTATCGCGTGGTTCATGAAAACCCTACTCCCCTCTCTGTTGCCAATATGGCAGTCCCGGCGCAATTTGACCAAATTGTAATGAAGGCGCTTGCAAAGAATCCGGCTGACCGTTATCCTGACGCCGAATCCATGGGAAAAGAAATTCAGAATTATAGTAATACGGCAAACGCCCAAATTGCGTCTACGCAAGCGTTTAATCCTGCCGACTATAAGGGTACAGTTGTGATGTCCAGTAAAAGCGCGGCGACCGTGACGGCACCTGCCGCACTACCGTCTGAAGCGGCGTCAGCCGTGCCAGTTCAACCCGCAACAAAGAGCAAACGTATCGTCTTGATTTCCGTCATAGCCGCGGTTGTTTGCGCACTCGTTCTGTATATTGTTTTTGGAGTTTTCTCTTCAGGCGAGACGGCCTCCCTGCGGATCACGCTTAACATCGCCAAAGGTACGGCGGTGTTGGACGGAAGAGAGTACGATATTGAGAACGGCCAATTGGCTGTCCAAAATGTTTCTGCGGAGGAGCATGAATTGTTAATCAGACATGATGGATATGACGACTTCAAGACCAAGTTATTGTTCGCTGAAAACGAAGAAAAGAAACTTAATGTTTCTATGAAATTAGCTCCTGTTCAATTTCCAGCA
>JAEUSK010000250.1 GCA_016787925.1 bacterium
CCGGCTTCCCAAACAGTTCTTGCGCCTGAGCGAGAGAAATAAAAATAATCCCGTCATCTTGTGAGCCGGTGGGATCGAGAACGCCGGTGATCTTGAATGAATGGCCGTTGATCTCAACCGATTGATTCACATCCAGATGCAGCATATTTTTTACATCCGCTCCTATAAGCGCTACGTCGTTGCCCTCCGGTTTCTTTCCCGTGATGGTCCACCATTTTTTTAGACGCATCTCTTGACTAAAATCAATACCGATAACGAGGACATTCTTTTGAAATACCGTAGCGGCATGAATAAGTTTGGGCGCAACGATGCTGATATTTTCTTTGTTTTTAATAGTTCGGATCGCTTTTATGTCATCTTCTTTTAGATTTCGAACATCATACGATACGCCAGAAACCGATATGCCTCCGTAAGAGAGTGATATATCGTCAGATTTCGGAACGATCAGGATGTTGGCTCCGAATTCATCGAGTTTATTTGCAATGTCTTTATTCATCACACGCGAAACTGTTACGAGTGTAACCACCGTACTAATGGCAATAACAAGGCCTATGATCATAAAAGCCAGCTTGGCCTTACGCCGGCGTAGATTATTAAGAGATATGGAATAGAGTTTCATAATTTAAATCCTCGGTGTCCATTGTTTGACTATAGCTTCATCAATCAGAACCTGGTTGCCGGCAACAACACTGGGTATAGCATCCGGTGGGTATTTGCCGCAGGACCCGCTGATTGTTTTCAGATCATCGATATCCCATGTAGAACCGCAAGAATTACATACCAATTGATTGCCTCGAATATGGAAGCGCCGGGAGTCGCACGGTTCGCACATACTGACGGCCGTTACCAAGCGCCCTTCACCTGAAATATATGCAAGAAGCGGAACGGTTTTATTTGCAGTTTCATAATTGAATGCGACAAACTTCTTTTCTTTGACCGCATCAAGCGAAATAATAATTTTACCGTTCTCTATCTTTGATGGGATGTCTGTCATCTGTTTTCTGGAATTCCCATAATTTACATTTTCAATGACAACAGGCTGGTCGCTTATAACCTTATTTCCTCCGCCTTTAGGCCATACATAATACGTCAGGACTGAGAAGCCTATTAAACAACCGGCGATAAAAACATTCTTCAAGTTTTTGTTTTTTCCTTGCCGACCGACGACCCTGTCTTTTTTAATTTTCCACTCGGCCCTTATCGGCGCCTTACCCGCAATTGCTGTTCCGCAAATAGTGCAGAAATTAGCATCTTGCGGAATTGGCTTTCCGCATTGATTACAAAATTTTGCCATGATGATACTCCTTACTTCTAAATGATGTGAATTATAGTTTTTTCCCGCCGTAAGTCTTATCGACTATTTCAATTACTTGTTCCACGGTATATTTTCCTTCGGCGATCTTATCGTAAATAAAGGCCTTCACCTCGCCGGCGCCTTTGGGATGACTGCATCGGCAATCCTTCAAATTGTCAATTTCACATTTACCGCAGTTGCATTGAAATTGC
>JAEUSK010000028.1 GCA_016787925.1 bacterium
ACCAGTTGCGTTTTTGGCACCGCGCCAACGATCTTATCAACCAGCTTGCCGTGATTGAAAAATAAAATGCTCGGAATACTCATGATGCCGTATTTGGATGCAACTCCGGGATTGGCGTCTACGTCAATTTTACATATTTTGGCTTGTCCGTCGTATTCCTTGGCCATTTCTTCAACAACCGGAGCAATCATGCGGCACGGCGCACACCAGGTTGCCCAAAAATCAACCATAACCGGTTTGCCGGATTTAATTACTTCATTTTCGAAATTGTCGTCGCTCAAAATTAGCGGATGACTCATTGTATATTCTCCTTGAGTTAATGAAATCGTTTTGCAGAAGGCAGTTGTTTAACGTTATCGTCCGTAATTTATTCCGCCATCTCTTTTTTCGTTCCAATCATCGTTTGCGTTTCCTCTTCATCAGCCTGAACTTGTTCCTTGCCGTGCTTAGTAAACATGACAAAGGCGCTCATCACGATCATGCCTAATACAACGGATGAATCGGCGACATTAAATACCGGCCACCGCTGCATGCCAAACAAATCAGGTATATCCACGTCCATAAAATCGACTACCCGGCCAAAAGTTACCCGGTCGATCAGATTACCGACCGCGCCGCCAAGAATCAACGCTAGGGAAACACGGTACATCCACCGCTCATGACGCATGCGGTAAATATACCATATCAGTCCAATTGAAGCAAGAATGGATACGATGGAAAAAAACCATCTTCCCCAAAACGGGTGCGTTTCAAAAAAACGAATGCCAAAAGCCATGCCCGGATTTTCTAAATAAGTCAGTTGAACCGTTGTTCCGATCAATGGAATGGAATCATGAAGGTTCATCCAATGTTTCACCATCCACTTGGTGATTTGATCAAGAACAATGATCCAAAATGCGAGCCAGTATATTTTCAAAGGCCGTTCCTGTTAATGGTTATTATATTCCGAGTGAGAGTCTTTGGTCTTTACTTTTTCTAGTTTACGTTTGCATTCGACGTGGTATTTTGCGACCAGGACGACTTCCAGGCGTTCCTTCTCAATATCCTTATTGCATATCATGCACACACCGTATGTACCTTCTTCAATACGGCGCATCGCGGCAACGAGTTCGGAAAGGTACTTATTTTCACGCGAGGCAAGCATGAACGTTTTTTCACGGTCATAGGTGTCGCTGCCCTGATCGGCCATATGAAATGAATAGGCCGAGTGATCGCCGGAAGCGTCGCGCATAGTTGAATCCAGAAGGGTCTCTTTGATATAACCCATATCTTTCAGGACTTTGTCTTGCTCCTCCTGGATTAACTTTCTGAAATATTCCAGGTCTTTCTTCTTCATGCTAAACCCCTCTCGGTAATGTTAAGAAAAAAATATCCTCAGCTTGTCCGCTGTACACTGATCTGAATTTTTTCATCGTTAATTTCAACTTCTTTTGAAAATTCGCCATGGGCAAAGGCTGTCAGTATCTCCGTCGAAAGCGTTTCATTCAATATATATTGTTTTTGGCCTACGACCGCCTTTTTCAGCGTATCGCTCCCGTCAAATGTGATTTTGATCCGTTCTATCACTTCGAAACCCGCTTCTTTTCTGAGATTTTGAACGCGGTTTATAAATTCTCTTGCAACGCCTTCATCGATCAAACCCTGCGTCAGGTGCGTATCGAGTCCGACAGTGATGGCGCCGTCGGATTGAACGGCCAATCCTTCTTTTTCCTCGTGAAGGATCTCGACTTCGTTTTTTGTCACTTCAAATTCATGCCCGCCAACATGGACCATATGCTTCCCGGAGAGAACCAATTCTTCAATTTCTTTTTCCCCGAATGACTTGATGGCTGCGGCAACTTGATTCACATGTTGGCCGAATTTCGGGCCCAGCGCTTTGAAATTCGGTTTTACCTTTTGACTAACCAGCGAACCGGAGTCTGCAACAAATTCAATAGCTTTGACGTTCAGTTCGCTTTTTATAAGTTCCTCGAAATCGTCTATATCACGGCGAACATTTTCTTTTTCAGTTACCACAATGATCTTTGACAAAGGCTGACGGACTTTTAGTTCCTTCAGTTCGCGTAAAGCTCTTCCTAATTGAACCACGCGGCGCGGGGAACTCATCTTTTCTTCCAAGGCTTTGCTTTGTTTAACCGGATCCTTGACCGGAAAGAGGCAAAGATGAACGCTTCCGGCTTTGTCTTCGCCGCTCAGATTACGGTACATTCTTTCTGCCAAAAAAGGACAGAATGGAGCAATGAGTTTTGACAGTGTGACCAAAATGTCAAATAACGTTTGATACGCGGCAGTTTTGTCCTGTCCGCGTTCGCCTTTCCAAAATCGACGTCGTGAAAGCCTAATATACCAATTTGACAAATCTTGGTCAACAAATTCTTGAATTAGTCTGCCGGCCTTTGTCGTATCGTATTTTTCAAGTTGCTCCGTAACGTCTTCGACAGTCGTCTGCAAGCGGGATAATATCCAGCGGTCAAGTTCGGTCCGGTCTTTATGCGGTATTTCTTTTTCCCTTGAATCAAATCCGTCGATATTCGCATAGAGAATAAAGAATTTGTATGTTTCGAGCAGGGGCCGAAAGAATTTTTTCTTCATATCGCTGAGCCCCTCGGCGTCAAAACGTTTCGGTATCCAGACGGGCGTATTGACAAGCAAATACCAGCGCAAAATATCCGCGCCGTGTTGATCCAGCATCTCGAATGGATTGACCACATTACCGAGCGACTTGCTCATCTTGCGGCCTTGAGGGTCGAGAACGAGTTCATTGACCACGACATTCTTGTAAGGCGAT
>JAEUSK010000042.1 GCA_016787925.1 bacterium
GTCACGACAATATGCATGTCGGGTTTGTAAAACGGCATATCATTATTGCCGCCATCCCAAAGGATAATATCCGCCTCTTTTTCAGCCTGTTTGATAATGGCTCCATAATCAACACCTGCGTAGATAATAGTTCCACTGACAATATGCGGCTCATATTCTTCAATCTCCTCGATCGTGCATTGGTGTTTCTTCAGATCGGCGATGGAACCGAAACGCTGCACTATTTGTTTTTCCAAATCGCCGTAAGGCATCGGATGGCGGATTGCGGCAACTTTAAGGCCCATACGTTGAAGAATTCCTGACACACGTCGAGTCGTTTGGCTTTTGCCGGAACCCGTTCTTACGGCGCAGATCGAAATGACCGGTTTTTTACTTTTGATCATGGTCGAACCGGCGCCAAGCAATTTGAAGTGCGCACCAGCAGCATTGACGACGGAGCTGCGTGACATGACGTAGTTGTATGATACGTCGCTGTAAGAAAAAACGACTTCGTCTATCTTGTGTTTCTTGATCAGATTCTCAAGATCTTTTTCCGGGAAAATCGGTATACCTTTTGGATACAACTTTCCGGCAAGTGCGGCGGGATATTTACGTCCGTCAATGTTGGGAATTTGATTCGCCGTGAAAGCGATAACTTCATACGTTTTATTATCACGGTAAACGACGTTGAAATTATGAAAATCGCGTCCCGCCGCACCCATGATAATAGTTCTAATCCTCTGCATAAAATACCTCCATACAGGATAAGGGTTGTTGTACTGCCCTTAGTATAACAAAAAAAAGGCCAGAAAAGAATGACCAAAGTCATGTTTTAAGACATTATTTATTTTGACTTAACAGCTTTTCTGATGTTTTCAACGGTCACCTTAGCGTTACCGATGAAGATATTTTTGCCAACAATAAACACGGGTCTTTTGAGAAAAGTATACTCTTTAAGAATAAGGTCACGTTTGTCTTTTTCGGAAAGGTCTTTGTCCTGAAGCTTCCACGCGCGAAATTTCATCGAACGTTTTGTGAATAACGCATCATACGAACCGGACAAATTCTTCATTTCATCAAGTTGGCCAGGTGTGATCTTCTCTTCTTTGATGTTTTGAAAAACAAAATCTTTGCCCGGTTTGGTTTCCGCAATGATTTTTTGGCAGGTTTTACAGGTTGCGAGGTGATAAATTTTTTTCATAAGCTCTATTTCTTTCGATTGTAATAAAATTCATCTTTTCGATATTTTTTGCTGATTAGTCCGTCAACATACGCATAAAGTGAACCGTCCGGCTTGAGTTGATAGGTGATATTCTGCGGAAAATCATGTTGAGGATTTGAGAAACTGATCATTTGTTCATCTGCAGAAATGAGTTTGAAAAGCACGGGCTCGTTTTTTCCAATAACCACACGATATACGACAACGCTGTCAATGACCTCGATCGTGACGTGTTCTGAAAATACGGTGTCGCCTTTGATCGTGATTGTGGCCAAACCTTCAAAAAGCTCATTATTGGTTTGTTTCCATTCCTCAAAATAAACTGAATTGCTGTCACGTCCTTCCCATGAACCCACTATCCATGACATCCTTGCAAATTCCTGACGCGGAGATTTTAATTCATTCTTTTTGCATGAACTGACGGTTAGGATCATGAAAAGCAATAAGCACACGCCATTTTTCATAAAAACCTCACGGTTCGTTAGTTGGGTCCCATGCGACGCGATAGTTGCAGTGAAATGAATTTAAGAGGTCCATATCTTCCGGCGAAATTTCAAAATCGTACACATCGGCATTTTCACGAATTCGTTCAGCATGGGTTGATTTAGGAATCACGATCAGGCCGTGTTGCAAAGCCCATCGGATAAGGATTTGCGCTGAGCTCTTGTTGTAACGCTTTGCAACAGCTTCTAATTTCGGATCGTTCAGCTTTTTGCCTTTCGTTAGCGGGCTGTAAGCTTCCATTCGAATATTATTTGTGTCACAAAATTCTAATAATTCCTTTTGATATAAATAGGGATGAAATTCGACCTGGTTTACGGCAGGCACAGTTTTACTCTTTTGAAGTAATTCGTCCATATGGCGAATCGTATAATTGCTCACACCGATTGCGCGGCATTTGCCCTCATCTTGAAGCGTTTCCAGAGCCCGCCAGCTTTCGTGACGCAATTTTCGAACAGGATAATGAATTAAGTACAGGTCGACGAATGGCAAATCAAGCCGCTTCAAGCTCTCGTTGCAAGCCTTGATCGTCTTATCATAACCGTGATCATCATTCCATAATTTGGTCGCAATAAAAATATGTTCGCGCGGAACGTCGGCCTGTCTTAATGCAGCTGCAACGTCTTTCTCATTAGCATAGAACTTAGCGGTATCAATATGGCGATAACCGGCTTTGATTGCATGAAGAACTGCATTACGTGTCTCGCCGCCGGACTGCGCTTGGTAAACGCCCAGCCCGATCGCGGGAATCATGACGCCGCTGTTCAGTTTGATTTTGCTTTCGATGGAAAGTGACATCGTTACATTTCATGGTTGGGCGCAGGTGCGTATAGGAGATACAACGTCGCGTTCAGTCGATTACTTAGTTGGTCGACTTATCATAAGTATGTTTTATTTTGCACCTTTCAAACTAAAGGAAAATTGAATGAAAATCAACCGGATTTGGGACGCCTAAGAGACCTTTATCAGAAATTAATCGTTGCTGTAAAATGATAAATGACGTATATTTACGAAAATTTGGGGGGCTATTAAAGGAAACTAAATATGAAAATGTTTAATTGTTGTTTTATCGTATTGGGATTGTTGTTCCCGGTATCGAACAGTTTTTCGCAATCTCTGTTTGCAGGGAAATACTCCATGATCATTTTAGACAATACAGATTCCTCAAAATTTATTCAATACAAAAAACTCATGGAGGATCATGACGGACACGCCATGCATTGTTATCCCCCAACGATCATCCAGGGTTACTTGACCAAAGAAGGGGAGAAAACGTTGCGGGCGCAGTCCAAAGTTATTGCGGTAACCGATACGTTTTTTGATGCAAAGGGCAGTTTCTCCTTCAGGGATAAAATGGTGATCAACGTATGGAATCAAAAATTTCTCGCTATGATGGCCACGCGCGGTGAAGAAGATAAAACCGGCGATAACGATCGCAGCGAAGAGAAGCCGGGCAAGTATGAAACCAGCGAGTATATGATGGGCAGCGTTTCGGTGGCGGTCGTATTCGTAGAGAGCGACGGCACATTGGAAAAAAAGACAGAACAGTGGGATGATTATTCCAAAGAGGATATGTTCTACCAGGTTCGCAAAGGGCTCGAATGGTGGGCGGAGCAGGGCGGTTATCGAGCCAGTTTATCCTGGACGTACGAATTTATGGACGTGAAAACAAAATACGAACCCATTACCCATTCGTATAAAGACGCGGATGTATGGATTAATGACGTATCGGCAAAGCTCGGGTACGGAGAAGGCGATGCTTACCGGATCTGTAATGAGTTTGCCAACGATCTTCGAAACAAATATAAGACGAATTGGGCTTTTGTGGTGTTTGCCGTTCCCGCCGATAATGACGATGATGGAAATTGGAGAGAATCCGGTTCGGTTGCATGGGCCAATTTGGGCGGTCCTCTTTTGGTCATGAATAACCGATGCAACGGCTGGGGCCCGGATCAGGCGTGGGAAGTTATGGCGCATGAAACCGGCCATATTTTCAACGCGCTGGACGAATATGCAGGCGCTTCGAATGCCAATGAACGAAACGGCCTATTGGGCGTAATTAATGGAAATGCGCTGGACGGCGGTTTGATCAACGAGGAATGCATCATGAAAGCGCATGGATTGAGAGCTTGTGATTTTACGAAAGGCCAGATCGGCTGGATCGATGACAATGACGACGGTATTTATATCGTAGACTATTTAAATCTTTCCAAAAATTTTAACCAGAAAATGGTAGCGAGAGAAGCTTTAAATCTAAAAGGGAAAAGCAGATTTAAGATCGACTATATGGATCCGCGAATCGAAAAAAGCAGAAAATTTTATACCGATGATTTTTCGATGAATTCCAGGGGCTGGAAAGAAGATAAATTTTCCTATGTCCGAAACGGCGCTTACTCATTGAATGGTTCATCGGCATCGCCGATTTGGCTGCCGGATACATATGGCGATGCAAACATAGCCGTTACGACTAAGTGGGAGAGCGGTTCAATCACCGAAAGTTACGGATTGGACGTGTATTCGATGAATTCAGGCGATTTTTTTAACATGTATATTAACCATGAAGGCGAATATTCGGTAAATCACGTCAAGGCGGGCGAATCATATTATTTAGACTGGACAAAATCCCGGGTAATCAAAGGGGAAAGCACCAATATATTAAAAGTGAAATGTCTGAAGAACAAGATTTCATTTTATATTAATGATCAACTGATCAAGACATTTGAAGACCCGATTGCAGGTGACCGGTCAATCGGTCTTGCGGTAGGGTACGACGTGAGGGTCTTATTTGACGATTTGACAATCACGAAACCATGACGTCAGCGATCAAACAATTTCATGAATCAATTTAAGAGGGAATAAATATGGCAGAGGTTCAACGCGATGTAATGGAAATGGATGTGCTTTTCGTTGGCGCCGGCCCGTCAAGCCTGGCCGGGGCTTATCATTTGGCAAATTTAATCAAGAAACATAATGATGCGAT
>JAEUSK010000085.1 GCA_016787925.1 bacterium
GATTTCGGATCTTCCCTTTGATAGATATACTTTTTAGCCGATCGTACAGTTTTTGTTTCTGATTTTCGCTTATGTCGATCTTTGATGGATCCGTCTTCACTAAATTACTTGCTGAATCACCGAATAATTTAAATACCAGCGGCGCGCGCAAATTGATCTGCGCATTAATAAAATCCTCTCTATTCACGACGCCCGACGAAACGTCATCACCAACGAAAACCATACCCGTCACGATAATTGAGTCGGGCAAAATACTTAACAAGTCCGCAACTTCGTCATAATTCGTTGTGCGAACCGTATCTTGTTGTGAAGCGCCAGATGTATAGGCTGGGATATTTGCAATAATGTGGGCTGTTCTAGTAATGTTGGGTAAACGCTTTCCCGTGATAGTTACATCCAATGACATCGGAAACGAAATCCGGTGATCGGTAATTATTTCAAAGAAAGCGCGTTTGATCTGGATACTATCAAGATGCTTGATGTCAATGGATTGGGTAGATCTGTCGAGATCAACCTGCTCCTGCGCGAGCGTCGCGCGTAGCCTGGAGAATTTCATGGTGTCTAGAGTTGCTCGTACTTTGATTCCTTGCCCGTTCGCCATCGTTTGCGGAGTACCGGTTGCAGATATCGAGTCGGTCGTATAAGTATAATTATACTCCAGGTATTGGTTTCCAATCGCTGCATCTTTTGGCACAACTCGCCACTTATTCAACAACAGTATGACGGGCGCCGTACTATTGGTTACGCGAATTGAACGCGTAAGCGATTGGCCGGCCGAGTCAAAATCTTCGGAAGTGAATAAAACGGTCGCGTTAACGGGAATGGTCTTGGTAAAATTCAAAGTTAATTTTCCGGAACTTATGTATCCGCTGTCTATCACAGAATTCGATGACGTCTTAAAGGAGTCGATGCGCGTGATGACCTGAGACGGGAATCGCCCTGTAATACTTGAGCCTGTAATATCTACGACCATTTTGATTGAAACAGATAGGCTGGTATCAACGAGGACACTGCTGCCGGAGCCTGTCGAATGGCCGTAAGCCCGAACTGTGAAGGGCGTCGTTACGGTCGTTGTTGAAGTAAATGTTTTGACCCTGGTATCGGTGTCGCCCAATGAAGAAACTACGGCCTTAAAACTGTCAAGGCGCGCGTTGTTCTGGTCGATAATAACTATCATCAGGGAGTCAAAACCAACTTGTGTATTATTCGTAACGGTTGTCTTTATCGTAGACCCGTTGAGAATTGTCGCTCCTGTAAATTTGGCGAACGTTACCGTCTTAGACCTTTGCGGAAAACTAAATACAGGAATAATGACGTTGGTGTTGGCTAACGCATCAATAGACGCCGGACCCAATACGCCCAGAGAAAAGGATGTGGTTGTTGAATCTCTTAATTTCAGGTCGTTACTGATCAACCCGTCCGTGGAATCTACGGTAGGATCGGTGTCCAGATTATCGCCGATCTGAACATGTTCATCATGGTTAATGGTCAATAACACGGAATCGCTCACGATGGCGAGTTTTAGTGAATCTTGCTTGTTCTCCAAGTCCTTTTTCAGGCGATATATATCGTAATGCTCATTGGTCAGCGGAATAGTCAACTTTGCATTCACCGTGGGCATTTTTGGCATTTCACAACCCACTAAGAAGCCAAAAATCAATACTAAGGCGCATTTCGATCGAAACAAATGAATCCTCCGGATAATGATATTATGTCTTACTTGTTGGAATATTGTTGTTGCAAGTATCCCCAATTTATCTAACAGGCGGGGGCAAGGCAAGAACTTTGTTTTGAGGGTTAATGGACCCTGCTGGAATCACGTTGTCGTATATCAGCCAATACC
>JAEUSK010000091.1 GCA_016787925.1 bacterium
GTTGAGTTGTATTCCAAATAATTAAGTAAATTTTTATACTGTATAAAGTATCAATCTCTAACGAAGGAGATTCAGAGTGCAAAATTGGGCAGGACTTCAGATGCCGGAGCGCATCGAGTTAGATGAATCCAGTTATACGACTACGTATGGCCGGTTCATTATACAGCCTCTGGAGAGAGGTTTCGGCGTAACTATTGGGAACTCGATCCGTCGGGTTCTTTTGTCGTCTTTACCGGGCGCAGCGATTGCATCCATGAAAGTGGAGGGCGTCTTACATGAGTTTTCAACCATTCCCGGAGTTACGGAAGACGTTTCGGAAATGATTCTAAACCTCAAAGGCGTACGATTTAAACTTCATAACAAGAAGCCGGATAAAGTGGTCGTACACTTTAAAGGGGCAGGCGAGTTTACTGCCGCGTCTATTCAGAAAGCTTCCAATGGCGCCGATTTTGAGATATTGAATCCGGATCATCATATCGCAACCATAGGCAAGGAAGCTAATTTTGACATCGAGTTGCGCATCGGCCGAGGCAAAGGATGGGTTTCAGCTGAAGAAAATAAGTTTCCCGATATGCCGATCGGAACGATTCCGATTGATTCGATTTATAATCCGGTTCGTAACGTGCGTTATTCCATCGAGAGTACCCGCGTCGGTCAGCATACGGATTTTGAGAAATTAATCCTTGAGATCACGACCGACGGAAGTATTACTCCCGACGATGCGCTTACGATCAGCGCGCGCCTGTTAAGAGACCACATTCAATTGTTCATCAATTTTGAAGTGGAAGAAGAAGGCGATAACGGAGAGATTGAGGACCAGGAAATTATCCGTATCCGTCAGCTGCTGAAAATGAGCGTGGACGAATTGGAACTGTCGGTACGTTCGCATAACTGCCTTCGCGCCGCAGGAATTAAAACGATCGGCGATCTTGTCAGCAAAGACGAGTCGGAAATGCTGAAGTATCGGAATTTCGGGCGTAAATCATTAACAGAACTTAACAAGATTCTGGAAGAACGCGGCATGCATTTTGGTATGGACATTACCAAATATTATAACGGCGACGAATAACATTTATAACCTTTGACAGAATAATAGAGGAACGATGAGACACGGTAAAAAAGGATTTAAGCTGAGCAAAACCGCCAGCCATCGCAAAGCGTTGATCAAAAATCTTTGCAACGAACTCTTCAGACATAAACGTATCACGACGACGATTACTAAAGCTAAAGCTGTGCAGCCGGCTGCGGAACGCCTGCTGAGTTATGCGAAGAAAGGCGATCTGGCCGCACGCAGGGTTTTATTGAGCCGTTTGGGCAACTACCGTGTTCTGCTGACACCGAAAAAAGAAACGGCCGACAAAAAAGTTGCAAATAAAACCGTCATTCAGGAATTAATGGAAGACATTGCGCCGAAACTTAAGGAAATGGACGACGCGCGTAAAACGGCGAATTCAAATTATACCGGTGGCGGATATACGCGTATCATGCGTTTAGGTAAACGCAAAGGCGATGCGGCTGAACTTGCCGTTCTTGAAATCGTCGGATACGAAAACGCGCAGATCGAAAAACAGAACGCAACGATCTCAGATAAGGAAACAAAAGAAAAACGTCGGATGACATTGGCGGAACGCATCAAAGCTAAAAAAGAAGAACTTAAATCTTCAAAGTAATTTTTAATCGTAAGGGTTCTCAACATGCCGCGTAAGAAAAAAGAAGTTGCCGAAGAAACTGAAGTTAAAAACACAAAAAAGGAAAAGGTAACGAAAACTCAAGAAGACCAGAGTGACGAACTTTTGCCTAAGATACAATGCTACAATGAAAACAAAAAACTGATTTGCGCTAACCTGCAATGGGAATCTCACAAATGTGCAGCAAAGTCCATCGCTCCCGGACGGCTTGCCTCGGTACGACTCGGCAAGAAAAGACGTTGTGCGATGTATGAAGAAACAGCGTTTACTGTTTAAAAAGCAATTCTAAATTCTAGAATATAAGGCAATCATGAAAATGGTTGCCTTTTTTATTTATGTTTGGTTAATTACAAAAAGGCTAACATAATAAACCATAATGAACCTTCGCATTCTCGCCGTATTTTTTGCATTCTATTTTCCGATAAACATCTTTGCACAAAAAGAAAACTCAAAATCAATAAAAGCTTTATGGGTTGTCAGAGATATTCTAAAGTCAAAGACCGATATTGAGAAAATGTTAGACGACGCGGAAGCGGCGCGTATTACCGACTTATTTGTTCAGGTAAGGGGCCGGGGCGACGCGTATTATAAGAGCGCATTTGTTCCTCTGGCGGAAGGTCTTGACGGAAGTTTTGATCCGCTCGAATTCGTGCTTCTTAAGTCAGATGGGCGATTCAAGATCCATGTTTGGATCAACGTTATGTATATATGGTCTGCTGATAATAACCCTGCATCCAAAGAACATTTGCTGTTCAAATATCCTGAGTGGAGCGCCGTTTCAAAATCCGGAACTTCCATGATCGATGAAGGATTGAAAAAATTGAAAGAAAGAAATAAGGAAGGGTATTATCTTTCGCCGGGGAATAACGAGTTTCAGGAGTATTTTTTAAAGGTTGTAGAAGAATTAGTGCGTCGTTACAAAATAGACGGCGTTCATATGGATTACATACGGTATGCAGGCAAAGAGTATGATTATTCCGCAACCATGCGTTCTAAATTCATTCTAAATTATAATATCGACCCCTTAACGACGGATTCCAATGGCCGTGTGGGCGTCCAGCCAGCAGAACAAAAAAAGTGGTTTGACAATTTGTGGTCTACGTTTAGACGAGACGAACTCACGAAGTTTATCAGCAGGATTCATAGCGCCGTAAATTCAATTCGAGCAAATATCATAATGTCCGCCGCAGTGTGGGCGGACATGGACATGGCAACAAATGAGATGTTCCAGGACTGGCCCGCATGGATCAAGAATGGATATATAGATTTTGCAGTTCCGATGAACTACGCGGCGGACAACCGTCTTTTTGAAAGCCGGGTCAAAAGCGCGAAAGACAAAGTTGGCGACAAAATAATGGCGCAAAACATAATCATGGGCATTTCTATGTATAACCAGAATTCAGCGGCAATGAATGAAAAAGTAGCCATATGCAAAGTATACGGCTTGAAAGGCATTTCATTTTTTTCGTATGAATCCGTTCGAAAAGACAGAGCTTATTTTCAAAAAATGGCCGATTCCGAATATTAGGATCTGAACAAAAAACATATTTATTTTAATATCAGATAACTTTATTTTTTGGCAACATGAAAAACATATTTAGATTTCTCAAGCCGCCGGATGAATGGCGATGGGCTGTAAATGTACTTTTAGGAATTTTTGTCGGTATCGGCTGCCTTGCCGTGTATATTTCAAACGCACCGTCCTATCTTTCCGATAAACCGGAAACGTGTATGAATTGTCATGTCATGGCCCCGCAGTTTGCTACATGGCAGCGCAGCAGCCATGCGCGGGTGGCGGTATGCAACGACTGCCATGTTCCCCATGATAATTTTTTTAGAAAATATATGTTTAAAGCGCAGGACGGGCTTCGGCATTCGGCCATGTTCACTTTTCGTTTGGAGCCCCAGGTGATACATATTAAAGATGCCGGCATAACTGTGGTCCAGGAAAACTGTATTCGCTGCCATAGTTCGCTTGTTGACAACGTATCTGCAGCTAAAGTAACGGGTAACAATTATCAGCATGGACAGGGCCAATTATGTTGGCAATGCCATCGGGAGACGCCGCATGGCCGAGTCAATAGCCTTGCTTCCGTTCCGTATGCACGGGTACCTCGCCTGAGCCCCGTAGTTCCAAAATGGATTGATCAATTTCTAATGAACAAAAATAAATGAACATGTAAAAAGCCGTGAAGCGTTAGTACGCTTAAGGAGATACTCATGAAAAATATGATTCAGATCGTACAGGAAAAACCATGGCTCGGATGGGTTTTATTTTTTCTGACCGTAGTGGTTGTTTTTTTGATCGGACTCTTCGCTAATTCGATCATGGAAAGGCGCAGCGAGGAAAAAACGATGTTTCAGGTGGCTAAACCAATTGCAGACTGGGAACCCCGCAATGAAGTATGGGGTGCAAATTTCCCCCGCGAATACGAGACGTATATAGCTACTGTGGATACTACTTTTCGCAGCAAACACGGAGGCAGCGCCACGATCGACATGTTGAAAGAATATCCAAGTTTGGTTGTGTTGTGGGCCGGGTACGCTTTTTCAACGGATTTTAACCAAGCCCGCGGGCATTATAATGCGGTGAAAGATATTCGAAATACGCTGCGAACTGTGCCGCGTCAGCCCGCTACGTGCTGGACGTGCAAAAGCACGGACGTGCCGCGCATGATGAACGAAAAAGGCACTGCAGAATTCTATAAAGACAAGTGGCTCAGTTTGGGTGCAGAAATCGTTAATCCCATCGGATGCCAGGATTGTCACGATCCTAAAACCATGAATTTACGCATCACCCGACCGGCTCTGATCGAAGCTCTGGCAAGGCAGGGGAAAGACGTCAAACAGGCAACCCATCAGGAAATGAGATCGCTTGTTTGCGCACAATGTCACGTAGAATATTATTTTAAAGGAAAAGAAGAGAAATACCTGACTTTTCCTTGGGACAATGGTTTTCGCGCAGAAGATATGGAAGCGTATTATGATAAAATCCAACATGTCGACTGGGTTCATCAGTTAAGTAAAACGCCGATGCTGAAAGCGCAACATCCCGATTATGAAATATTCAGAACGGGCATTCACGCGGAGCGCGGCATTTCCTGCGCAGACTGCCACATGTCGTATCGAAGCGAAGGGGGCGTTAAGTTTACCGATCATAAAATACAAAGCCCGTTAAATAACATGGCGAATGCGTGCCAGGTTTGTCACCGTGAAAGCGAAGAGACATTAAAAAAGAATGTGTACGACCGGCAGGATAAAGTGATCGACATTCGCGGACGTTTGGAAGAAGCGCTGGTGAAAGCGCATATCGAGGCGAAAACGGCATGGGACAACGGAGCAAAAGAAGATGAGATGAAACCGGTTTTACAACTTATCCGCCAGGCGCAATGGCGCTGGGATTATACAGCGGCCAGCCACGGCGGTTCTTTTCATGCGCCGCTTGAAACTGCACGTGTGATCGGCGACGGAATTGAAAAAGCGCAAGGCGCGCGTATTCTATTGGCAGAAGTTTTGCTGAAACATAATGTCAAGCTGCCGGTTCAAATGCCGGACCTGTCCAGCAAAGAAAAAGCACAAGCGTATATCGGGCTTGATTTGAAAAAGCTAAACGATGAAAAAGCAAAGTTCATCAAAGAAGTCATACCGCAGTGGGATGAAAAGGCAAAAGAACGGCATGAAAAGATGGGCGATATAAGCAGTAGGTAAGGGTCAGGACTTTTAAATTAACGTTCCCATATACGCAAAAGCGGGGTTTGTTTCTTTTCTAAAACGTTCTGATGACCGTGTCGTTCAATCCGTGAACATCATCGGTTTGAATATAGTCTGTCGTATAATGAAGTCCTCGGCTTTCCTTACGTATTTTTGCGCAGCGAATAATTAGTTTTGCTAATTTGGCAAGATTCCGTAATTCGATCAATGCCTCCGTAACTTTCGTTCCCTTATAAAAATTCTCGATCTCGTCGCTGATCAGCTGGATTCGCCTTTCCGCGCGCTCCAATCGTAAATTGGACCGGACAATTCCCACATAATCCCACATGATCTGCTGTATCTCTTCACGATTGTGTTCGATCAGTATCCATTCTTCGGAACTAAAAGTACCGCTCTCATCCCACTCGGGGAATTCCGGTATATCCAGTTTTTCAGTAGTCAGCAACTTGCTCGCATGTTCGTATACTTGGTTAGCGAAAACGACCGCTTCCAAAAGTGAATTACTCGCCAGCCGATTGGCGCCATGAACGCCGGTGAGCGCAACCTCACCGCAGGCGTACAACCGATGAATGTCCGTTTGGCCGTCCAAATTGGTTTGAACGCCGCCGCACATGTAATGAGCCGCTGGAACTACGGGAACCGGCTCCTTCGTAATATCAATTTTAAATTTCAAACAATTTTTGTAAATATGCGGGAAATGCTCTATCGTTTTATGTGCGTCTAAATGACGCAGATCAAGAAAAACACAAGCTTCACCGCGCTTTTTCATTTCAGCGTCAATGGCGCGAGCAACAATATCGCGAGGCGCCAATTCCTTTTGGGGCGAATATCGTTCCATAAAGCGTTCCCCTGCCGCATTGGTCAAGTACGCGCCAAAACCACGGACGGCTTCACTGATCAGAAATGACTGAGCTTCGGGATGATAAAGCGAGGTAGGATGGAACTGCATAAATTCCAAATTTCCTACACGGGCGCCGGCGCGATACGCCATGGCAATTCCGTCGCCGGTTGCAATTTTTGGATTGGTCGTATGTTTATACACCTGCCCGCATCCACCCGATGCAAGAATCGTAATCTTAGACAAAAATTTCTTAACAATATTATTTTGAATATCCAGTGCATACGCGCCAAAACAATGAACGATATCCGGTTCGGTAATTTTTTTTCTGAGATGATGTTCCGTAATAACTTCCAGCGCAATATGATTTTCAAAAACCTGAATATTGGGATTTGACTTTACCGCTTCGATGAGCGCGCGTTCGATCTCACGTCCGGTAAGGTCTTGCGCGTGAACAATACGGTGCTGTGAATGGCCGCCTTCTCTGCCGAGATCTAACCGTCCGTCCGTTTTGGTAAAATGTACGCCGATCTCGGTTAGTTCGTTTATCGCCGAGGGCCCATTTTTGACGATAAGCTCTACTGCATCGAGCCGACATAATCCGGCGCCAGCTTTGAGGGTATCCTGCACATGCATTTCAAATGAATCATTAGGCGAGATAACCGATGCGATACCTCCCTGGGCATAATTTGTATTGCTTTCGCTGTTACTTTTTTTTGTAATTATGGCGACGCTTCCGGCGCGGGCGCATTTCAATGCGGCTGAATAGCCGGCAATGCCGGTTCCGATAACTAGAAAATCGGTTGTACTTGCCATAAAAGCTGAAGGATGATTACTACGCTACTACCAGTTTCTTAGGGTGGAATTTTCCGGTCTTGGTATGTCCGTTGGATTGATCGTTATTTGATCTTTGATGAGCCAATGCCGCTTTGACGAATTCCCTAAATAAAGGATGCGCTTTAATCGCGCGTGATTTGAGTTCCGGGTGAAACTGCACGCCGACAAACCACGGATGGTCTTTGACCTCGATGATTTCGACCAGTTTGCCGTCCGGTGACAATCCTGAAAAAATTAAACCGTTCGATTCAAAAGGCTCAAAAAAGTGGTTGTTAAATTCATAACGATGGCGATGGCGTTCGCTGATCAGATCGGATTGATAAGCCGCAAATGCTTTTGTATTCTTCTTCAAAACACACGGATAAGCGCCTAAACGCATCGTCGCGCCCATTTCTTTCAGATGTTTTTGCGATTCCATAAGATCGATAACGGCAAACTTTGTACGTTTCGAGAATTCACTGCTGTTGGCGCCTGGAAACTTGCAGACGTTGCGGGCAAACTCAATACTGGCGCATTGCATGCCGAGGCAAATTCCAAAGAATGGAATTTTATGTTCTCTTGCGTATTGAACGCCTTTGATCATACCCTCTATTCCCCGTTCGCCAAACCCGCCGGGAACAAGTATGCCGTCTACTCCATCGAAAATCTTTGCAGGATCGCCGTCCTCAAGCCAGACTGAATCAATCCACTGGACATCCACTTTAGCGTTATTCTCAACTCCGGCATGAATAAAAGACTCAAGAATACTTTTGTAAGCGTCCGGCAACCCGGTGTATTTTCCGCAAATGGCGATCCGAACATGATTGTCAGGATGGTAAACCTTATTAACGAGATTGGTCCAGGCCGCAACTGAAACGTCTTTTCCTCGCAAATTCAGTTTCTTAAGAACGAGTGAATCCAATCCGTTTTGATGCATGATTAACGGAACTTCGTAAATAGACGCCACATCCGATGCTTCAATCACCGCGTCGGTATTGACATTACAGAATAGTCCGATTTTTGCCCGGAGTTCGCGCGATAAATTCTTTTCAGAACGGCACAACAAAATATCCGGCTGAATACCTATTTCCCGCAATTTCATAACACTGTGCTGCGTCGGTTTTGTTTTGAGTTCATCCGCCGCTTTAATAAAAGGAACCAGTGTGACGTGAATATTTATTGTATCGCGCTGGCGCCCGTCAAGGCAAAATTGCCGAATGGCTTCCAAAAAAGGCAGGCTTTCAATGTCGCCGACCGTCCCGCCGATCTCGGTAATGATGATATCATATCCCTCGTCGGAAATGCTGCAAATGCGGCTTTTAATTTCGTCTGTAATATGCGGAATGACCTGAACGGTAGCGCCGAGGTAATCTCCTTTGCGCTCTCGGTCAATGACCGTTTTATAAACTTTGCCGGTGGTGTGACTGTTACGCGTCGTCATGTTAACGTCAATAAAACGCTCATAATGTCCGAGATCCAGATCGGTCTCAGCCCCGTCATCGGTCACAAAAACTTCACCGTGCTGATAAGGGCTCATCGTCCCGGGATCAACATTGATATAGGGGTCAAACTTCTGAATAGTGACCGTAAATCCGCGCGCTTTTAACAGCATACCTAAACTGGCCGCTGCGATCCCTTTACCCAATGAAGAAATAACGCCGCCGGTTACAAAAATGTACTTTGTTTTTCTTTTTGGTTTTTTGACGGTCTTCATTGATATATGGGGTTAAATTTTAAAACTTTACAAAAAAAAAGAGACACAGATTGTGTCTCTTTTTGGTTTTACGGCCCAACAACTTTGGGTACCACGAAATACTGCCAGGTTTTCTCCGGCGCATTTTGAAGGACTTTGTCGATTGGAAGGCTTTCCTTTATGTCGTCGTTTCTAAATACATCAGGGTATTGGATTGGATGATATGTAGCTTCAACTGACGAAGTGTCGATCTTATTTAATTGATCAACGTATTCCAAAATAGTATTCAACTGATGCGTATATTTTTCAAGCTCGTTTTCGTTGAATTCTAAATTGGCTAACGTCGCTATCTTTTTGACTTCATCGATAGTTACGGACATTCACACACTTTCAATTTTTGATTGGGGCAATATAGGCCAAAAGACAAAAAATGTCAAATTATTTCTAAGGTATATGGACGCGTTATTTGAAATTGATTTATTGTTTTAATAAGTTTATATTAAAATCACTCATTTTGAAGAAGGATTCTGATTATAGTGAACAGCGTTCTCATGTTTCTGCTTTTCTCCATTTTTTTTCACCCGGTAGATGAAGCGTCACTGTCCGGTTATAAGGCGCTGGTTCGTACGATCGTATATGAAGACGGATCTATTGCTCGCAGAGTAGAGTTAGGCCTTAATCCGGATATTAAAGAGACGATTCGATTTAAGAAAGAGTTCCTGATCGAGAACGGGTATGACGTTTATGAAAAAGCGACCGACAGCAGTTTTTACCTTATAGGGTCGAAGACGGTGGGAGCATCGACGAAAAAGGAAAATGTTTTTTCAGACGGTATCAGTTCGATCGGCATTCGAAGAGTGGAGGATGAATTTCAGTATCACGAGGAATTTTTTACGGCTTTCGTAATGGAGGAAGTAAAAAAATCAGATCTAAGAAACGATGAGGCCGCAGCTAAGGTATTGCTGGCAGATACCCAGTTTGACTTTGTTACTACCTTGCCCGGACGTATGATCAGCGTTAATTCCGGTGAGTTTGACCAAAGCCAAGCACGCTGGAAATACGACGTGGAGCAGTTATTTAAGCATCCCTCATTTATTATGGAAGCCAAGAGTTCCATCAAAAGGGATGAAACATTGATCTGGGCTGTATTCTTGGTTGGTTTGCTGATTCTTACCATGGGTGTTTTGATGTTAATTAAAATGAAACTATCATAACGGGTGTTAAAAAACTTGATGTTTAACCAAGAGAAAGGGTGAGGAGTTATGAGCTACAAAGAAGAAGTACACGGAGACGTTTATGTTCTTGCTATCAAAGGAAAATTGATGGGCGGATCGGAAACTGCAGAAATTCATGACCGCGTAAAGGAATTAGTACAGGTGGGCGTAAAACGCATCGTCTTGGATTTGGGCGGTGTAAAGTGGATGAACAGTTCCGGATTAGGTGCGCTCATGTCAAGTATGACGACGATACGGAATGCCGACGGCGATCTAAAATTGTCATCAGTAGCAGAAAAGGTTGAGAGCCTGCTTATTATTACGCAGCTCCTCAAAATATTCAAAACGTACGGAACAATTGATGAAGCTGTAAAAAGTTTTCATGAATCTTAAGAAAGCGAATACGCATGAGTACCGGTTTCGTGACGGATCCCATTTATCTGCTGCACCGGGACGAAGCCGGCAGCCATCCAGAGTGTCCTGAAAGGCTCCGCAAGATTCTTGATGAGATACAGAAAAACAAATTATCTGAAGATCTGATTCCGATATCTGCACGTAAAGCGGAAGAGGCCTTTTTAGCGCGTTGTCATACAAGCGGCCACATTGATAAAATAAAAGAAGCGGCTTCACGGGGATCACGGTATTTAGACGCTGACACTTTTGTAAATCCGGTTTCGTTTGATGCGGCGTTAACGGCATGCGGCGGTGTGATGGCGGGTATTGATAACGTAATGAGCGGAAAATGCAGCAACACTTTTTGCGCAGTACGGCCGCCGGGACATCATGCGGAATCGGACAGGGCAATGGGTTTTTGTTTACTTAATAATGTTGCAGTCGGGGCGCGTTACGCCCAAGAAGCCCACGGTTTAAAAAAAATTTTTATTCTGGATTGGGATGTTCACCACGGAAACGGCACTCAGGAAATTTTTTACGAAGATAACTCGGTATTTTATTTCAGCATACATCAATTTCCATTGTATCCAGGGACCGGCAGAAAAGAGGAAACAGGGAAAGGTAAAGGAAAAGGATTCACGTGTAATATTCCAGTTCCTGCCGGATATGGCGATAAGGAGTATTTATACATTTTTCAAAATGAAGTTCAGGCCTGCATGAGTTCTTTTCGGCCTGATTTGATATTGATTTCTGCCGGATTTGATGCTCACAGTGATGACCCTTTGGCGCAGATGGATGTGAGTACCGAAGGCTTTGCCGATATGACACGGGTGGTCAAAGACTCTGCAACAAGGTACTGCCATGGCCGGTTGATCTCGGTTCTTGAAGGTGGTTATCATTTGACCGCGCTTGCCGATGCAGTTGCTGCGCATTTACGGGTTTTGATGCATGATTAATCATTACCTGAATAGTTTCTTGAAAATGAGTTTTAGTGTTGCGACGCTCTATATTTGTGGTTTTGGTCTGCTGTCTGAATTACATGCACAGGTTGAATCTGACAGCACGAGAGGCAGAAATCCTTCACAGATCATGCTTCTTGGCGACACGACGGCGGCGGTTAAAGGCACAGCGATGCCGAAAAATCGCACGTTTGCCATTGACACATTGTTTCGTTCACCCTGGGGCGCAGTGGGCAGATCCTTCTTGATGCCGGGGTGGGGGCAATGGTATAATGACAGCAAATGGAAAGCGCCTGTTTTTATGATCGCTGATGTGTCGCTGATAACCGTTTACATGAGTAAAAATAAAAGAGTAAACCGGATTGAGCATCAACGGAAACAAATTGACCGTCAGATTAAGACGGATCCGTTCCTGACAACGGAGCAGAAGCAAATACTACAAAGCCGTTATAATAATCTCACATCGCGACTAGACGGCGCATTGAATGATCGGAATGTATACGGATGGTATTTTGCCATTTCACATTTGCTCGGTATGGTGGACGCTTATGTGGATGCGCATTTATATAAATTCAAAGATAAAATGGATATGGCTTATGATCCCGGCCTAAATACGGTTTATTTATGTTGGCGGGTTCAATGGTAAAAATTTCAAACCGAAGCATGAAACACAAGATTTCTTACAATAATTGTAAAAGGAAGAAACCGTGACGGAAGCGACAGTAACAACGGCGCCGGTGGACGCACAAAAGCCTATGCAAGACATCCTGGTCGTTGACGATGAGATCGACAATCTTGACCTGTTAAAACGTACGTTTCGCCGTGAGTACAATGTTCACACGGCCAATAGCGCGCAGGAAGCGCTCAAACTGCTTGAAAGGCAGGAGTTCGCGGTGATCGTGAGCGATCAGCGAATGCCGGAAATGACCGGTGTTGAATTGCTGCAAAAAGCGCGCGAAAAATATCCGTATACCATAAGAATACTTCTGACAGGATACACGGATATCAACGCGCTGGTTGATGCGATCAACATGGGTCACGTTTACCGTTACGTGACCAAGCCGTGGAGCCGTGAAGAGATAGTCATGACGGTCAAGCGCGCCGTTGAGCATTATGAAACGACCAAACAAAACTTCAGTCTTCTCGAAGAATTAAAAATAAAGAATGAAGCGCTTGAAAACAGTTTCAAAGAGTTAAAAAGGCTGGATGAACTTAAGACGCGTTTTATGGTCATATCTAGTCACGAACTGCGTACACCCGCGTCTATCATTTCCGGTAATTTGGAATTGCTCATGTCCGGCGCTCTAGGGGAATTTCAAAAAGATCAAAAAGAAATTGTAGAAAATGCCTACAAAGGCACCACGCGCCTGATTGATCTAATCGAGGATGTATTGTCCGTGCTGCGGATTGATTCGCATAAACTTAAACTAAATATCAGTACGTTTAACCTGCATGATCTGGTAAACGAAGGCGCTGATGCGTTGAAGATTTTTATTCATGAACGGAAACAAACAGTGGTCAATAATATTCCGGCAATTAATATTGAGGCGGACAGCAACCGTATATATCAGGCTGTGATCAATCTGCTGAGTAATGCCATGAAATATTCCCAGGATGGCGCTCTGATAGAATTTAGCGGATCGGTTGAAAACGGCGCAGCACATATAATTTGTAAAGATAACGGGATCGGAATTCCTAAAGCGGAACTGGAAAAAATATTCGAAAAATTCTATCAGCTGGGCGATGCGGACCAACACCGAACAAGTAAACACAAATTTATGGGAGGCGGAAGCGGGCTCGGTTTGACTATAGTGCGGGGAACGATGGAGGAACATAACGGAAAGGTTTGGGCTGAAAGTGAGGGAACTAATACCGGCACGGCGATTCATTTAGTGATTCCTTTGAAGCATGTTCCAGGCAATACTGTATAATTTAGAGAGATTTTGAGTGACGATGGAGAAACCGGTTCTTACGTATTCACATAGTCTTCTATTGCCGCTGACGCGTTCGTGCGGAGTACAATGCAATTATTGCACGTTCAAACAGAATGACGGCACGCTTCTCACGTTCGACGAAATAGAAACTACACTTCAAAAGCATTCGGTATCCGGCATCTGCGAGGTGACGGTGACGGCGGGGCAGGCTCTTGAAGATATTCCTGAAATATGCGAACAACTGAATAAACAAGGTTATGCATCGTATACGGAATACGTTCGTGATGTTTGCCATCTCATACTGGAGAACGGGCTTCTACCGTCGCTCGATATAGGCCCTATGACTTATGCACAACTGGAAACGCTGGCCCCGTATATAGCTTCGATGAACTTGTTTTTGGAAAACATCAATACTGACTTTGCGGCGACCATTCAAAAGGGCAAAAGTATTGACGAAAGAATGGAATGTATCTCCGATGCGGGATTGCTTCATATTCCGGTCACAACAGGCATTTTGTTAGGTGCCGGCGAAAGTATAGACGACGGCTTTGCAACATTAGGCGCCATTGAAGAATTACATGAAAAACATCAGAACATTCAATCGGTGGTTTTTCAATGCGTATTTTCGGACGGACATTTCCAGGCTTCAGATGTGTCGGCCGGAGAACTGCAGCTCCTGATAAAATATTGCAAAAAGATGATGCCCAATGTTGCCGTAAGCGTACCCATACAGTCTCCGTGTCCATGGCTGGAAGAAAATGTAAACGGCATTGATGATATAGGCCATGTCTATGAGGGGACCGACGGAATTGAGTGGGGGCGCCCTTTTCCGAAATTGACTGAAATAGAACGAATGGTAATTAAAAAAGGTTACGGACTTAAGGCACGTTTTCCCATATTTGAAACGATATTTAAACGCATGCAGCTTTCTGAACATCTTCAAGCCACGATAAACGAGTGGATTAATAAAAAAGAATATATGTCATACCGGAATTAGTTATGCAAACATTCGCAAATGTTAAAGTGATATCTCATCCGCTCGTTCAGCAAAAGTTGACCTATTTGCGCGACAAGAATACAAGTACGCGCGAATTCCGTAAACTTCTGAGCGAGATCACGGCATTGATGCTGTTTGAAATTACGGAAGATCTGCTGACCAAAGACATTGAAGTAGAAACGCCTCTGGAGAAAACAACCTCCAAAGTGCTGAAAGATTATGTCATATTAGTTCCAGTATTACGAGCTGGCTTAGGCATGCTGGACGGCGCGTTGGATCTTATTCCCAATGCAAAAGTCGGGCATATCGGCCTTT
This sequence comes from bacterium, assembly GCA_016787925.1. Lineage (GTDB taxonomy): Bacteria > CLD3 > CLD3 > SB21 > SB21 > SB21. The sequence goes on from JAEUSK010000091.1 coordinate 14,559, forward strand.
ACCGAGATGAAAAAACGCTGCAACCGGTCGAGTATTATGCGAAATTTCCGCCGGTCATGCCTGAGGCGATCGTCATTATGCTGGATCCTATGCTTGCAACTGGCGGAAGTTCTTCTGCGGCTATCGCATTGCTCAAAAAAAGAAATGCTAAAAAATTAAAATGTCTTTCTCTTGTCTCGGCTCCCGAAGGAATATATAAAATGCAAACGGATCATCCTGACGTTATGATCTATACGGCAAGCGTGGATCGTCAGCTGAATGACCTGGGGTATATTGTGCCGGGTTTGGGCGATGCGGGAGACAGGTTGTATGGAACAAAATAAGAATTTATCCGTGCATCATATTCCAAAAGATCAGAAGCGTCCTCCCGACTATCAATTGGTGATCCCGAGCCTGCTTGAAAAACTGACGGAGGTTGAGGAAATGACGGAAAAAGTTACGCTGCAGCACGCCATTCCGGATGATGACAGAGATAATCTTGCAATTGCAATTACGGAGCTTACCAATAACGCCATCATGCACGGCAATAAATTTGATTTTGAAAAGAAAGTGACCATCAGTTTTTATTTTGACAACGACGAGGTGTGCGTATATATTAAGGATCAGGGAAAAGGGTTTGATCCAACGGCTATTGTGAACCCGCTTGACCCGGAAAATTTATTAAAAGAAAGCGGGCGCGGTATTTTTATTTTAAAGTCCATTATGGACGATGTTCAATTTCAGGTAAGCGATCAGGGAACGGAAGTAAAAATCATAAAAAAAATAGAACATTCATAAACCTTTAAGAAGGTGTTGATAATGAAAAGATACATTATACCCGTCGTTTTATTAATATTATGTGCCGTACAGCCGATGTGGGCTCAGGCTGAGCCGGATTCTGACCCCTATTATGAGCAGAATTACGAGTCCGGTGAGCAGCGAATTCGTGGCGGCTGGGGTTTTAATGTTCAGATCTCGTCAACGGGGTTTGTGCTGGGTACGATGTATAGCATCAAACCGGCCAAATATACTTTTTTCACTACTTCCCTTGACATGTTCTGGGTCAGGGGAAAAGATGAACAGCAGGCAATAAACCCGTACACCGGCTATATCGAGACCATTAATTCAGAGACCATTCTGATGCTGCCATTACAATTCAGCGTCAAAAGAAGAATTCTAGGCGAAAGTATTTCCAATACACTGCGTCCATTTGTAATGTTTTCCGCCGGTGTAGTCAAGGGGTGGTATTTTGACGGCGATATTAGCAGAGCGAGATTGGACAGCGTTACAAAATTTGATTTTAGGTCAAGCCAGTTTGCTCCAACGGCGACTTTAGGATTTGGCGCCGATTTCGGGAAGCCCGGCCAAAGCGCTTACGGACTTGATCTCAAGTATCAGTTTCTTAGATTTCCGAAACATCTAGGGTTAAGAAAAAGATTTGATAATTTTCAACTTGGTTTTCATATGAATTTTTAATGTGAATTATTTGTTGACCACGAAACACACAAAATAACACAAAAGGATCTCGTAACTTCTAAAAACAAAGTTAAGAATAAAACCATGCGTTTACATAAAAACTTGTTACTACCTGCATAAAAAATTCCGTGTTATTTTGTGTGTTTCGTGGGTGAATGATTTTCAAGTGATATTTTACGCTTTATAATAATTAAACCGCAAAATGGATATAAATATTAAAAATAAAAAAACCGTGGTCGTCGCCATGAGCGGCGGGGTGGATAGTTCAGTCTCCGCGGCGCTGCTGAAAGACCAGGGTTTTGACATTATCGGCGTTACGATGAAGTTATGGAATTATGACGACATCGGCGGCGTCAATCGGGAAAGCGGATGCTGTTCGATCGATACGGTACATGATGCGCGGGTAGTTTGCGAACAGATCGGCGCCCCGCATTATGTTTGGGATCTCAGCGACGAATTCGGTAAATCAGTTATCGATAATTTCGTTAATGAATACCTCGAAGGCCGAACGCCGAATCCCTGCGTGATGTGTAACAAGCATATCAAATGGGGAACGTTCTTGACGAAAGCGAAACATCTCGGCGCTGATTACGTCGCAACCGGCCACTATGCGCGATCCGTAATCGACGAAGCCACGGGTCAGTATACTTTACGCAAAAGTTATAATCTGAAAAAAGACCAGTCGTATGCGCTGTGGGGTATCCGCCAAAAAGCGCTCGCCATGACTCTTTTTCCCATTGGTGAAATGACCAAAGAGGAAGTTCGGGATTATGCAGTCAGAACGGGATTACGTACGGCAAAGAAAAAAGAGAGCCAGGAAATTTGTTTTATTACGGATAATAATTATAACCGTTTTTTAAAAGAAAAGATAAATGGGCTTGAGGATAAATTGGCACACGGGAAAATCATGACGCAGGAAGGCCAGGTTGTCGGCGAACATGACGGTTATACATTTTACACGATAGGACAGCGCCGCGGCGTCGGGGTAGCGATGAATTCACCCGTCTACGTAACCGAGATCAGTGCGAAAGACAACATCATATATGTTGGCGCTAAAGACGATCTGCTGGCAGAGGGATTGACGGCGAAAGATGTCAATTTGATCCGCCACGAAAGGATAGACGGAGAAATGCCCGTCACTGCAAAAATCCGTTATAATGACCGGGGACACTCCGGCATTTTATCTGAAAATAAAATTGGAGAAACTCAGGTCGTATTTGATCTTCCGCAGCATGCAATCACGCCGGGCCAATCGGTTGTTTTTTACAATGAAGACGAAGTTATCGGCGGCGGTATCATTGATAAAATAATGAAGCACAAACAGGAAATGGCGACTCTATAGGAAAGAAATAAAACTTTTCAAGTATACAAAAGCGAAGGGCATCTTCGCTTTTAATTTTTGAAGGAATTACATGTCAACTCATTCAGAAACAACAAAAATTACTACGGAACAGCTGCGGAAAATGAAACGAGCCGGTGAAAAAATTTCGGCTTTAACAGCCTACGACCATATTATGGCGAGTTTATTAGATGAATCGTCGATTGATATTATTCTTGTCGGAGATTCGGCCAGTACCGTTTTTGCAGGCAATGAGACTACACTCCCCATGACCATGGAGGAAATGCTGTACCACGTCAGAGTGGTTACGAAATCCGTCAAGCGGGCGTTAGTGGTGGCGGATATGCCATTCATGAGTTACCATGTCAGCATCGAAGAAGCCATTCGAAATGCCGGCCGATTCATGAAAGAGAGCCATGCGGAGGCTGTCAAATTGGAAGGCGGTATTGAATTCCTTCCTACGATCAAACGGCTTGTTGAAATTGGAATTCCCGTCATGGGGCACTTAGGCCTGACTCCGCAGTCCATTCATAAATTCGGCACCTATCGTACACGCGGAACAAGTAAAGCGGAGGCGGATAAGATTCTGAAAGATGCAATAGCGCTGGAGAAAGCCGGCATATTTGCGCTCGTACTTGAAAAGATTCCTGCAGCCTTATCGATGAAAATTTCAAAAGCGGTATCGATACCAACGATCGGCATCGGCGCAGGCGGTCATTGCGACGGGCAGATATTGGTTACGCACGATATGCTGGGGTTGTATGAAAAATTTCATCCGCGTTTTGTCAGGCGCTATGCGGAATTGGCAAAGGCCATGCGTAAGGCGTTCAGAAATTATCATGCGGACGTTAAAAGCGGATCTTTTCCGGGTAAGAACGAATCGTATTAAATATTTGATTATTAATTTCTTTGATATTCTGTACCTATACGGGTAAATAAAGTATGAATTCAACTCCCGCTGATTTCGAAGATTCATTCAGAAATTTTTTATTTGCGTTAATCAGCGCTATCTGCGGGAAGAACTTATGTAAGCTGAGCGGTTACGATATTTCTAATATATAAAAGTTTCCTTGAACCAGTTATAAAACCAAAAAGTCACCGTTGTACCCAGGCCGATCATTAATAATCCAATTGTAGTCGAAATCCATCCGCCCCACACGCCGATATTTGCATACGTTTCACCTTTGGATGAATAAGGTGCTTTTCGTAATGCTTTCAATTCACGGTTGCCGAGCAAGATAGCAATGACGCCCGGAATGGGCGCGCAAAAAACAACAAAAAACACACTTAGCATACCCGTAACGCCAAGAACCATAGCCGCTTTAGCGCGTAGTGAGGGCGAATGGTCTTGTACGTGAGTGATAATATCTTTGGGATAATTGTAGGTGCGTTTCTGGGCGGGGAAGACGTAACCGCAGCGCTCGCATTTCACGGCCTCGTCGATATTGTTCGTAGTACAGGTGGGACACATTTTCATAGAAAACCGCAGAGTGTTTATTGATAAAAGAAAGCACGAAAGATGTTAGTGAACTACCTCATACTTTTAGTGCTTTCGTGCGGCCATCATACTACGTTTCTACGTCTTCAAAAGTTGCTTATTTGTAGGCGGGAATTCCTGTGACGCTTTCTCCGATGATCAGCGTATGGATATCATGCGTTCCTTCATACGTTTTGACCGATTCAAGATTCATCATATGGCGAATTACGGGATATTCATCCAGAATTCCGTTTGCCCCATGAATGTCGCGCGCCATTCGCGCGATTTCAAGCGCTATGTAAACGTTGTTGCGTTTAGACATAGAGACCTGCTTGAACTTCATGGTTCCTTTGTCTTTGAGCCGTCCTAACTGCAGAACCAATAATTGTCCCTTTGTTATTTCGGTGATCATGTACGCTAACTTTTCCTGTATCAATTGAAAACCGGCAATTGGTTTATCAAACTGAATTCGATTCAAAGAATAATTCAGTGATGCGTCATAACAGGCCATGGCGGCTCCCAGAGCTCCCCAGGCGATACCGTAACGGGCCTGGGTCAGACAGCCCAGCGGCGCTTTGATACCGGAGGCATTCGGCAAAATATTTTCTTCAGGAATTCGAACATCCTGCATTACAAGTTCGCTCGTGACGGATGCGCGCAATGAAAATTTTCCTTTCATCTCAGGCGCAGAAAAACCCGGGGTTCCCTTTTCTACTAGAAATCCGCGAATTTCACCATCCAACTTAGCCCACACGACCGACACGTCGGCTATGGTGCCGTTGGTGATCCACATTTTAGCGCCGTTGAGTATATAGTTTTTACCGTCTTTGACGGCGCGTGTTTTCATGCCTCCGGGATCGGAGCCGTTGTCAGGTTCCGTTAAACCAAAACAACCGATTTTTTCACCGGCCGCCAGCTGCGGCAGCCAATATTGTTTTTGTTTCTCTGTTCCGTAAGCAAAGATGGGATACATTACCAAAGCGCCTTGCACGGACGCGAAACTGCGAACGCCGCTGTCGCCACGCTCAAGTTCCTGCATGATAAGGCCATACGCAACATTATTCATACCGGCACATCCGTATTGTTCCGGCAAGTTCGCACCGAAGACGCCAAGATCCGCCATCTGTCCGACCAAATCCATCGGGAAAGTGCAATTACGGTTATGTTCCTCAATTACAGGCAGAATCTTTGAATCAACAAATTCACGCACGGTATCGCG
>JAEUSK010000093.1 GCA_016787925.1 bacterium
TATCTCCAATAATCTTTTTATCGGCGCCGTGAATGCCTTCGGGCATGAACCGGGCAAAGGCAAGAATGTAATCACCGGTGAAGTAAAATCATTTTCCGATAACGCGCGCTATTATAAAGCGCAGAATATCGGATGGATTGCTGTTGGCGATGAGAATTATGGTGAGGGCTCCAGCCGCGAACACGCCGCCATGGAACCGCGTTTTCTTGGAGGAAAGGCCATCATCGTTAAAAGCTTTGCACGTATCCATGAAACGAACCTAAAAAAACAAGGTATGCTTGCGCTGACATTTAAGAACCCATCGGATTATGATCTGATTCGTGAAGACGATGCACTATCCATCACTGGTTTATCATCCTTTGCACCGGGAAGAACCTTGACACTGGTCATGGAGCACAAGGACGGGTCAAAAGACCATTGCGAATTAAATCATTCGTACAATCAAAGCCAGATCGGATGGTTCAAGGCTGGCAGTGCACTAAATCTGATAGGCGGCACAAGCAGGAAAAAATCGCCCGCTAAAAAAACCAAAACCAAAACCAAAACCAAAAAGGGAAAAGGTAAATCAAAGAAACGTATTGTAAAGCCAACGAAGAAAAATAGCGCAAGAAAGAAAGTAAATAAAGCTGTGACGAAAACGACAAAGAAAAAAAGGAAAAGGATATAAAAAGGCATTTAAAATGAATAAAAAACCATGGATCAAATGGAGACCTGGCGTGCTTTCAAAGCGCCAAGTAAAAGATTTAGTAGATTCTGGGTATATAACAAACGTGAATGATATTAAATGTATAGACCATTCTGCAATGGATTTGCATTTATCAAACGAAGGATGTATCATGCTTCAAGGTTCAGTTAAGCCTAATGGACCCAGGTACGCACACTTCTTGGAACCGAATCATGGGTATGCCGAAAAATTAATACCAGATAATGATGGATGTTACATACTTCGAACAAACACTACATATGTTTTCAAATTGGTTGAGGAGCTAAAAGGTTTTCGTGGTTCAAATATTTATGGACACGCTACAGGTAAGAGTACTATTGGAAGAGTCGATGTTTTAGTGAGACTAATTGTTGATGGTATGGATTGTTACGATTCATTTAATCATGATAAAGCAGAAGGAGATCTTTTTCTTGAAATTACACCAATAACTTTTGATATTAGAGTAAAAGCGGGCATTGCATTAACACAACTACGATTTATTTTTGGACCTGATGAATTATCCATCATTACAAAGGAACAATTATATCTATATGGGAATGAACCAAAATTAATAAGTCAAAATCAAAATAATGAAGAAACCGACAGTCTATCTGTTGATCTAAGTCAAGATGAAGTTGGTAATTCAGCCGCCTCAGCTTTCCGTTCAAAGCCCGACGCCTCAAAGCCACCAATCGATTTGTGGGAAATTGGAAAGTTTGATCCAAAGGAATACTGGGATTTAGTGTCATGTGATAAAGAAGAAAGAATCAAAATAGAAAAGAATTCTTTTTATATTCTTCGGTCTAAAGAAAGAATCCAATTACCAGGCTCAATAGCCGTCTATTGTAAAGCAATGGACGAAACTATTGGTGAAATGAGAATTCATTATGCCGGTTTTGTGCATCCGTTTTTTGGCAGCAATAAAGACGATGACATTAAAGGGACGCCCTTAATTTTTGAGGTTCGAGGACACAATGTTGATGTTAGTCTAAGTGATAACGAAAAAATGGCAAAGTTAATATTCTATCGAATGTCAGAAGATGCCGAATTGGACAAGAAAGAACCAATATCTGTAAAAAAAACACAAGCCAAAACAAAAGACTACCAATATCAAAGTTTAACTCTTTCTAAAATTTTTGGTAACTGGATTTAAAAAACTTTCTATAGCACCTAAGTGAGATAAAATGAGCGATCTACTTTCGCTGAACAAAGATATCCGTATTGTTCGATTAAATGAATTTGATTCAAAAAACAATTCGGATCATTTAAGAAAATTTAAAGAACTCGTTTTAGAAAATGAACCAATGTATCCAAGTATTCGGAAATGGATTGACAATAAGGTATTACCTGGACTAAAGTCAAATGAAAGAGTTGCGTTTGTCGGATACCAAGATGAAAACCCTGTTGTTTCTGCTGTCGTAAAAAGAGGAAAGCACTCGAAATTCTGTCACCTTAAAATAGGTGAACATTTTCAAAATTTAAACCTTGGAGAGGTCTTTTTTGCTATGATGGCGCTAGAGGTGAGGAACTATGCAGAAGAAATACATTTTACTTTACCGGAAAGTCTATGGGAATCAAAAAAAGACTTTTTTAGATCGTTTGGATTTAATGAAGTAATTGAATCGGGAACTCAGTATAGGTTATTTGATCCAGAATTAAAATGTTCTTCATCCTTTCTTGATGTTTGGAAGGCCGCACTTGATAAATTACCAAAAATTATCAATCAATTTTCTGTTGGCGGTTATTCCATGGCCAACGCGATATTGATGTCTATCAAACCCGAGTACGCTGATCAGATAATAAGCGGCAAGAAAAGTGTTGAGCTAAGACGAAAATTCTCTAAAAAATGGATTGGTAGCACCGTAACACTATATGCGTCAGCACCCAGAAAGGCGTTGGTGGGTGAAGCCAAAATAAAAAATGTTATCAGTGATAATCCAAATAGAATATGGGAGGATTTTGGAGTAGATATTGGTTGTACTAAAAAAGAGTTTGATGAATATACTTTATTGACTAATGAAGTTTATGCAATTGTACTCGGAGATGTAAAACCATATCAGACTAACATGCCGGTAACGCAAATGTCTCATTTAATTAACACAGACTTAGTGCCACCTCAATCGTATTGTACACTTGAGAATAATAAATCATGGGCTGAGGCTGTTTCGGTTGCCGCATTGCTTCACGGTAATTTTAGACATATCCCCAAAATAATTGTATAATCTTCTCTCGAAAACCCCTATCTAATAACTAGGATTTAATCTCATTAGTGACTGTAATTTTATGTAGTTCTTATATTCAAAATAGGCAGAAATAACAGCAATTGGCCAACGAATTTAAAACCTATCTCGACCAGCTCTACGCAACATTTGACCACAGTTTTATCCATTCCGATCCCATTCAATTAGTTAAAAGATTTGATGATCCACTGGATCAGGAAATCGTAGCCCTTATTGTGACGTCCCTGGCCTTCGGCCAGGTTCAGCAAATCGTCAAAGCCGGTGAACTAGTTTTGGATCTCATGCATCAACAGCCGAGGCGGTTCGTTGATACGATGGATCCGGAAGTTGAAATCAAAAAATGGCGCAAATTCTATTATCGCATGATAAAACATACGGATTTGTTGCGACTGCTTTATGCGTTGAAAATGATATTGAAACGATTCGATACAATTGGAAATTGGGTTTATTCCCATTATCAGAAGGAAGACGAGCATTTAGGAGTGACTTGGGCAAAATGCGTAGAGGAAATTAAAAAAACAGATTTAGATAATTGGACATGGAAACGCTCAAAGGGAATCGGGTTTAATCATCTTTTGCCAAATCCAACAAACAAGAGCGCATGCAAACGGGCAAATCTGTTGCTTCGTTGGATGGTTAGGATAGACCAAATAGATCTGGGTTTGTGGGATAAACTTCCGGCGAATAAACTCATTATTCCGGTTGATACACATATTCAGAGGATTGCCTACAATATTGGTTTGACCAACCGTACGGATCTTTCATGGAAAACAGCCATTGAAATTACGAAGAATTTGAGACAATTAGATCCAAACGACCCGGTTAAATACGATTTTGCTTTGTGCCGGTTGGGCATATTGAACATGTGTCCAAAGAAACGAGACATCAATAAATGTAATAGCTGTCCGATTTTTGATATTTGCAGACTGTGATTAGGGTTTGCGTGAGGCGGAGGATTGCACATCGGATTCAAACTGAGCACAATAATGCTGCAGGACAATTTCATCGTTTGTCAACTTACAATGATAACGGAAAGTGAGTTGTGACGTATCCATTTTTAGGAACGAAAGGCGGTGTTTACAATATTGGCAGGAATCTTTTTTGTTAGTTTTGATAGGTGTTTTGTTGAGATTCTTGAGAGATTCCTGGTTGGATTTGGCCGTGGAAATAGTTACCGATTGTATATTAGACATTTCTTTGAAGATCAGATTCATCAAACGGACAAACTGC
>JAEUSK010000111.1 GCA_016787925.1 bacterium
GTGTACGCATTATCCTCTGCTCAGCGCGACGATACAGAAATCCATCGACCGCATCATGGGCGCTCCGGTCAGCCTCATCGACTCCGGCGTCGAGACGGCGAAAATTGCAAAAAAAATTCTTGCCGATAAACAATTGCTCAGCGCCAAAACGCGTAGAGCGCAGCATAAGTTTTACGTGACCGATATGCCGAAGAATTTTATGAAAGTGGGCGAACGGTTCCTGGGATCGAAGATGGAAGATATTGAAACCGTGAATGTAGAGATATTGGGGTTTTGAGCCTTTTTTTTCAGACATATGGCTCACATTACAAGATGTCAAACATTTGCAGTTGTACAATGATATCAATTATTCTTTTGAATAAGAAACTATTTTCGGTCAAATTTTGACCAAAAATGCAGACTAAATACATATATATTATTCTCAGACAATTGTTAATGTGTGTTGGGTACGGTTTTGATGTCCTTAAAATCTTATTCTGAAACACGGTGGCTTGTGATGGATAATCTTGACAAGAAAACCCGCAGTCTAAATATGTCAGCAATTAGATCAAAAGGCACTAAGCCGGAAATGTCTGTAAGATCGATATTAAGGGATTTGAAAATAAGGTGTAGATATAATGTAAATAAACTGCCAGGAAAACCTGATATATTAGTTACATCAACTAAGCTCGCTATTTTTATTAATGGATGTTTTTGGCATCAACATAAGAACTGTAAGTATGCATCTATTCCTAAATCAAACAATAGTTTCTGGAAAAACAAACTTAAGAAAAATCAAAACCGAGACAGTTTGGTTAGAAGACAACTAAATAAACTCGGGTATAGAACAATGACTATATGGGAATGTCAGTTAACATCAAGAAACAAGGTTAAACTAGAAATGAAAGTTGTACGTGCCATATGAAGAGGAAAAATAAAAAATTATCAGTACTTGATATGTTTTGTGGATGTGGAGGGCTCTCAAAAGGATTTCAAGATGCGGGCTTTCATATAGTTGCAGGCATTGATCATGACGATTCGGCTTTAGAGTCATTTATAAAGAACCATTCGAATTCTCTTTTCTATAAAATTGACCTTTCTGGAGATCGTGCTATCAATGAAATAGCAAATAAATTAACATCTAAAAACATTGATGTCATTGTTGCAGGTCCGCCGTGCCAGGGGTTTTCACTTACCGGTACTCGCAATTTCGACGACAAAAGAAATTCTTTGTATCTGTCGGTTATAAAAGCAATCAAAACCTTTCAGCCTAAAGTGTTTCTGATTGAAAATGTTCCCGGATTAGCTAATTTGTATGGCGGTAAAGTTAAGGAAGAAATTATTAAACGACTAAGCCTGGATTACAATGTTGAAAGTAAAATTCTTTGTGCTGCAGATTATGGTGTGCCACAAATTAGACGAAGAATTTTCTTTGTAGGTCTCAAAAAAAAATATGGAGTTTTTTCGTTTCCGAAAGCAATACATTCTCCAGGAGACTATGTTACTTGTGAAGAAGCAATCGGCGACTTGCCTTCAAGAGAACATTCAATTGGTTCTGAGATTGATGATTACTTAGCTGAACCAAAAACTCTCTTTCAGCGTAAGATGAGGGGGACATGTAAATTTCTTTACAACCACACAGCTTCTAAACATGCAGATTTCGTAAAAGAAGTTATCTCTCTCGTTCCAGAAGGAGGAAATTACAAAAGTTTACCTAGAGGAGTGGGGGAACATCGAAAATTTAACGAGGCCTGGACTCGATATCATAGTAAAAAGCCATCGAAAACAATTGATACAGGACACAGGAATCATTTTCATTATAAATTCAATAGAGTGCCTACCGTAAGAGAAAATGCACGACTTCAATCTTTTCCTGATGATTTTGTTTTTTATGGATCCAAAACACATCAAAACCGGCAAGTAGGAAACGCAGTCCCTCCTCTTATGGCCTACCATGTTGCAAAAGCGATTCTCAAATATTTATGAGTAAAAAAAAAATACGAATAATCGATTTGTTTGCAGGTTGTGGAGGGCTAGCTGACGGATTTGAGCAATCAGGTAATTATGAGATGATTGCTGCCATTGATTGGGAAAAAGAACCTTGCAATACTTTGAGAGAGAGACTCAAGTCGAAATGGAAAATTAACGATGCGGATAGGCGCGTAATTTGTTACGATATTCAAAAAACGAAAGAATTAATTTCAGGAGTGTATAATAAATCTATGTTTGAGAAATTTACCGGTTTGGATTTTCTGGTAAAAGAGTTCGGAGATGTTGATGTGGTAATAGGAGGACCTCCGTGTCAAGCGTATTCTTTGGCCGGCCGAATTCGAGATGAAAATGGAATGCATTTCGATTATAGGAATTACCTATTCGAAAGTTATTTGAAAATAGTAAACCATTATAATCCAAAGATTATTTTATTTGAGAATGTCCCAGGCATATTAAGTGCAAAGCCTGGCGGAGTTTCGATAATAGATCGAATCCGTAACGAATTTGACAAGAGTGGATATGTACTTTCAACTAACCTTAGAAATGATGCTCTTTTTGATCTTAGCCACTTCGGTATTCCTCAAAAACGTAAAAGAGTTATTATCGTTGGTTTAAAAAAAAATTACTTCAAGCGACCATCCGAACAAATATCGAAGTTTTATAGTGAAATTATAGGGAAACACTGGAAAAATGAACAGAAAACGGTAAATGATGCAATTGGTGATTTACCAAAACTTATGCCAAGTAAAAAGATTCAGCGCATTAATGGAAAAAAATATTCGCATTCCCTAATTCCAACAGATATTCCCAATCATATCCCGAGGTGTCATAGTCAAAGAGATATTGACATTTTTTGGACACTAGCACACGACATTGAGACTAAGCAGTATAAATATGTTTCGATAAAAGCACTCCACGCTCTTTATACTGCCAAAACTGGGAAAGAATCAAATATTCATAAATACTATGTCTTGCGATGGAAGGAGCCAAGTAATACTATTCCAGCGCATCTTTTTAAAGACGGCCTTCGACATATACACCCTGACTCAGAGCAAGCACGTTCAATTACAGTACGTGAAGCTGCAAGGCTACAAACATTTGATGATAATTATGTTTTTACCGGTTCAATGACTGATCAGTACAAAATGGTTGGCAACGCGGTGCCCCCTCTGTTTGCAAAGACTCTTGCTAATGCGATATTCGAACTTTATGAAGATAATATGCATTGAGGTGATTATATGTTATTCTATTCAAATCTTGAAGAGATTATTTTTCATCGACATGAGATGGTCCAATCTGATGAACTTATAATCTTGTCAGGCTATGTGGGTCCTAACCCTATTTTGCGTCTTCAAACACTTCCGTTTAATTCAAGGATAATTTATGGGATGTATGGGTCCGACGGGATCAGGAGGACGTTACATAATTCTCTGGTATCAATTAATAATGCCCAAACGAACATTCAGATTTTTTATTCAAGAACGCCTGTTCACTCGAAATGTTATATTTGGAAATATGAAAACAGGATTGTGCATGCACTCGTTGGTTCTGCAAACTTTTCATCAAACGGTTTAAGTACTCCGTATCGTGAAACATTAGCGGAAACAACAGTTGATACATTCATACCTCTCAATGATTATGTAGAAACCATTTTAAGAAATTCGATTATATGTACTGATGCGGTTGTTACTGAAGGAAGGCGCAATGCTGCTTTGCCAGAAGACAGAGAAACAGATTATTGCAGAATGACGCTCCTTGATCCAAGAACAAACGAAATGCAAAATGCCAACGGTTTAAACTGGGGCCAAAACCCTGATAATCATACTAACCCTAATGATGCAAATATTCCAATTCGTGCGGAATATATTCGATTATATCCAGAGCTTTTTCCTCCAAAACAAGAGTTGCCTCGGTTATCGGAAGCGGGCGGGCGGGCGCAAAGGCATAATGACACAATAGAAATTATTTGGGATGACGGCGCAACAATGGAGGGTTTACTTGAAGGCAATTATCCCGTTAATGGTGTTATTTATCCTAAACAAATAAGCTCATTTCCTGAAAAACGTCATCTTGGTTCTTATATTAGACAAAGGATAGGCGTTGCTGATGGAGCTCGTGTAACCCGCCGCCATCTTGAACGATACGGAAGAACACACATTGATGTATCACTTCAAACTGAAGGGGTTTATTTCTTTAATTTTTCTGTGTAAGGATATTTTATTAGTTGATCTCATTGATGAATAATTGAATAAATTTATCTTCTCGATCCTAATGTTAAGGATATACATGATCCAAGACTATTTATTAGCATTCATTCCTATATTCGTTGCGATCGATGTGATCGGCATCGTTCCGGTGTATCTCACACTGACAGAAGGCGTTCCGGAAAAACCGAAACGGCGCGTTTTGCGGCAGTCCATATTGACCGCGCTGCTCGTCAGTTTGTCATTTCTTGCGTTGGGAAAAATTATATTTGTTTTTCTCGGCATTACCATGAGCGATTTTAAGATCGCGGGCGGCGTTATTTTATTTGCCATCGCGATCAACGATCTGTTGTTTTCTACGGAGGAACGGAAAAGCCACGAGGTCAAGGATGAAACAACAGAGATTAGCATACAGCATACGCCATCGATCGGTATTGTGCCCATTGGAATTCCTTTGATCGTGGGGCCGGCTTTATTGACAACGTTAATGATATCCATCGACTCTTACGGCATGTGGCCGACCATTTCTGCTGTTGTAATTAATTTGCTGATTGTTTATACTGCTTTGCGTTATTCGCCATATATTCTGCGGATTACAGGCCGCAGCGGCGCCAAGGGCATCGCTAAAGTGGTGACGCTTTTACTCGCCGCAATCGGCGTCATGATGGTACGCAAGGGTATTACAGAAATTATTCAGGGTGGAATGTAGGGCTTTTCGTTCCGCTGCGCTGTACTCGAAGCGACTATATGAAAATGATAAAAAAGAATTTTGACACAGACGAACCGGACTTTGAAGAAGACGATCGCGGGAGCGTGGAGCCGCAAGACGCCGAGGAATTTAAAGAAGAGATCTACGCGGTTATAACGAAAAATATCCTGAGTTCCGATGAGGTCGAACGCAACGACGCGCTGCATCTGATTCCGTATCTCGAATGCGACCCGCGCCTGTCGGATTACCTGCATGCGCTGATGAACGATTCCGATCCGAACCGTATTCTTACCGGCATTATCGGGCTCGGTCTTTGGGCCCATTCCGATGGTTTTACGACGCTGATCAATTTTCTGACCGATGCAAATAATAAAGACATGATCACACCCGAGATCGAAGAAGAGATCATTATTTCTATCGGTAATATCGGCGGCCATGAATCTTTCGATTTTCTTAAGAATTATTGCCAACAGCGGTATGTGCGAAATACAGATGATGAAGACGCGTTGGGCATGGCTGCAGTGGAAGGCATTACGCAGATTGCACAAAAAGGACATCCGGAGGCATTAAAGTTTTTAATGGAAGCGAGCGCACATTCCGCATGGAATATGCGTGAGTCCTGCGCAGACGGGTTCGGCGTAATTTTCAGGGGAAAAGAAAAAATTCCGAAGCCGGTTTATGACCTGCTTTTACAGCTATCCAAAGACAAGAATACCAACGTGCAAATCGCCGCTTACATGAGCCTGGATGAAATTGTGGGTTTGGATGAGGCCAACAAAAAAATATTGGCTGATGCACGGAACAAGCAGGTTTTCGGCGGATGAATTAACCCGTACAGCCCGCAATGAACGCAGGACATGTTAAAGATTTTTTTAGACTTGTAACAATAAAATATAACCACAGAGATCACGAGGCATCACACAGAGATCACAAAGTATAAATACTATTTAGTGATTCGGTTTATACACCGTGACTCTTTGAACTGTCTTTGCGCCCTTTGCGGTTAGAGGTATTCCGATAACCAGCGCGAGGAACTATGTCAAAACTGCAGGAGCAATTGCAAAAGGTCCGGGAAGGATTTCATCCGACATTCTGGGTAGCCAACGGGATGGAGTTATTTGAACGTCTGGCCTTTTACGGACAAAAGATCGTCATGAGCCTATACTTACGTGACAGGCTTGGCTTTACCGAAAGTGAGTCGGGACAGCTCTCCGGTATTTTTGGCGGCATGATCTATTTGCTTCCGATCGTCGGAGGTACATTGGCCGACAAATGGGGTTTTAGAAATGCATTCTCGATTGCCTTCACGATTCTTGCGTTGGGTTATTTTCTTGTCGGTTCGGTGGGGATGACGGCATTTCAAGGTCTCTACGGCGACACATCGCAGTACTGGCTGCTGGTTGCCTTCCTATTCTTTACTGCGATCGGTGGTTCATTTATCAAGCCGGCCGTATTGGGAACCGTTGCCGTGACGTCGAAACCTGAAACGAAATCGCTGGGATATGCGATTTATTATTGGCTCGTCAATATCGGCGCCGCTATCGGTCCCACGATCGCGTATTTTGTTCGCGACAGCTTCGGAATGGAATTTGTTTATGCCGTGTCTTCTGTAAGCTGTCTCGCTATGCTTATCGTCAATCTCCTGATGTACAAAGAGGTGAAAAGCGAAATGACCGAGATCACAGAATCGCTTGGCAAAAAAATCGCGAATCTGTTTCTGGTTTTGGGCAATCTGAAGTTCATGGTGCTGTTACTGCTTTATTCATTATATTGGGTCATGTTCTGGCAGGAGTTCATCGTACTGCCTTATTACATTATAGACTTTATTGATCCTCATGCGCCATACGAGATTATTCAGTCTTGGTCTGCGGCAGGCGCCATCATATTGCTGCAAATCCCTGTAAATTATCTGACCAAACATATCCACACACGCACGGCGATACTGGTTGGCTTTGGCGTTTCCAGTTTATGCTGGTTGATCATCGGGCTCTATCCCAGCATTCCGACGATCGTGGCGGGCATTGTCGCGTTTGCGCTGGGCGAGATCATGCAGGCGCCCCGTTACTACGAATATATTTCGGAAATTGCGCCTCCGGGACAACAGGGATTATTTCAGGGGTACGCTTTTTTGCCTATTGCCATTGCGTTGTTTGCCGGAGATCCACTTGGAGGCTGGATGTACGAGAGCCTTAAAACAACACCGAATCCGGAAATGATCTTTTTCGCGCTTTTTGGCGTTGGCGCAGTAGCTACCGTACTGATGGCAATTTACAATGTGGTCGTTGGCAGACAGGAATCCAAACAAATGGCATCTTGACGCCGAAGCGTTATAAGAAACTAAGTCGAGTGAAATGCATTCTACGATAGCCGAAACGATACTGTGCGTTTTTTTTCTGCTAGGAATTCCATACGGTTTGCTTGGCGCACAGGAGGCTGGCTCGGTAAATATTCACTCCGATACAGCGGCGGTTTCAGGCAAGGACTCCCTCTGGGCCGATGCGTTCTCGAAATTGACGATTCAAAAGTTCAATCAACAAGCCGATTCCACAAATCTTTCTTTCCGATCCGACACCTCATTCTTCTACAAGATTATCACTCACGATGACATGATGAAATCTTACCATGGCGATTTTGCGGATTGGTTATGGGTCGCGGGAGGATTTTACGTTCACGATCTCGGAAGCTACGGTAAACCGATCACGGCATCGACCAACGGGTTATCCCATCGTCATATTTTGATTTTGCTGGACGGCATTCCTATGAACGATCCGGATGCGGGCTGGCTTAACTTGAATACGATTTCACTCGAAAACATCGAGCGTATCGAGATTTTCCGAGGGAACGCTTCTCCGCTGTACGGCGATCAAGCCGCCGGAGGATATATTAATATTGTTCCGCGACAATTTACTGCCAACGAACCCCTTACGTCCATTAAATTCCGTTCTGCGTTTAGCCCTTTTCAGGATATTGGAATTTACTTTGGAAGAAACCTCGGGTCCCATCTTCAGGTTTATGTTGGCGGCTCAGCGAAGGAAACTCCCGGGGAACAGAATGTACAGGGTTTACAAGGCGGTTTCTTATACAATATTCAGAGAACACGTTATGCCGGGAAAAATCTGTATGCAGGGATGAATTTTCTGATCACGCCCGCCTGGTCGATGAAGTTCTATACGCAAAGCAACAAAGACCGGTTCGACGCGTACGGCCGGAATATCTATGGTGATAAAAATATTTTTGATTTTTCGACGGCCGGCGGATTCCGCAAAGACGAGAGGACGGATTACCACCTGAGCGTAACCGGAAGAACCGATCGCTCTCTGTTTCAGTCTCACTTGTATTTTGTGAATATCGACCGGTATGCGAGTAAATTTCCGGAAATAAGTATTCCGTCTTTGTATTCAACACAGTCCGTCGGATGGGACGCGCGGTATGGCTTGAATATAGCCCGGCATCGGTTATGGATCGGCGGCCAATATGTAAAACGTTCGGTAGACCGGATTCAAACGCAGGAAACGCGTGCCGATCAAACGGCCGTATTTGCCGGAGATATTTTTGAATGGAATAAATTCATAGTGCAGCCTTCGGGACGGTATGAATACCATACGATTTATCATCGGGCAATCTCCGGGGCATTAAGCGTGACACTCCCTGTGAATGAACAGGTGGACATTTTGGCGAATGCGGGTTACACGGAATCGTTTCCGACATTAATGGATGAATTTCAAAATAATGTCGGGCGGTATGAAACTCAATTTTCGGGATTCCCTCCGGGCGATTTCAATTTTCCGACCGATTTTGCTAAGAACCTTTCCAAAGAAAGAACTCAAAGCGTGTCGTCTGCTATTCATATAAAGAATATTCTTTATTTTGACCGAGTGATCATTAGCGGCTACGGAAACAGCCTGCGCGACGCGTTGTATTATTATCCCGTGAATTTTAACACCGATTCTATGGAGATCAAGGTTGGAAATCTTTCCCGTTCCAAAACCTACGGCGTGGAGTTTGAGTTCATGAAAAAAATAGCCATGTTTGAATTTACGGCGCGGCAGTCTTTATCCAAGGGCGACGATGAAGTGCGCCAGGGCATTCCTGCTTATCGAACTTACCTTAGCGGATACGGCACGTTTCTGTTTTTAAAGGACAATTTGAAGCTGACGGGGTTCTTGTCGGCGATGTATGTTGGAAAACATGCGGGATTCAGTTTTCACGATGCGCCACAGACCTATTTCACCACGCCGCGATATGCGCGCGGAGGATGGATATTGAACACGCGGATTTCGGTGAACATAGGAACATTGCAGATCTTTTATGAAGCGGAAAATTTTCCCCGAATACGATTTACCATGCTCGACGGATACGATGTTACGCGTCAGCAGGTTCGTGTCGGGCTGATCTGGAAATTGTATAATTGATTTTCGTTTAAACTTTGCAGGCATACGCAGTGAAAAAAACAAAAATACAAAAGAACAGTGTGAGCTCAGAAGTTCGACTCCTTCAGGCCGCGGTACAGGACACGGAAGACAGCGTGCTCATCACCGATGCAAACCTTGACCCGCCCGGACCGAAGATCGTGTTTGTTAATCCCGGGTTTTCCAAGATGACAGGCTACACGAGTGAAGAAGTTATAGGAAAATCACCGCGTCTGATGCAGGGCCCTAATACGGACCGGAAAGTACTCGATCGACTGAAACATTGTCTGGAAAATGGCGAGCCGTTCTTCGGGGAGGCGATTAATTATCGTAAAGACGGAACAGAATACTTTCTAGAATGGCACATCTCGCCGGTTCGAGACGCCGCCGGCAAGATAACCCATTTCGTATCGGTGCAGCGCGATATCTCTGAACGAAAACGGGCGGAGGAACTTCATGTACAGTTTCAAAAGCAAAAAGCCCGGACGGCGGCAATCGTTGAAACTCAAGAAGAAGAGCGAAGACGTATCGCCAAAGAACTGCATGACGCTCTGGGGCAGATGCTTGTTGCAGCAAAATTCAATATTGATATTCTTGAAGACCAGTTGGAGGCAACGGGTGAAACGACCCGGAAACTGACATCGGACGTGAAGAATCTCCTTAACCAGATTATGCTTGAGGTGCGGCGCATATCCTACAACCTGATGCCGAGTATCCTGGAAGACTTCGGGTTGCCGCCGGCGTTGAATCAATTATGTGAGCAATTGTCCAAAAACGAGAACCTCAGAATTCAATTTGTGTATAGCGGAATGGAAAAGCGACTGCCGGGCGTCGTAGAGATCGGACTGTACCGAATTGCGCAAGAGGCGCTGAATAATATTGTCAAACATGCAAAGGCGCATGAAGCGATCATCCAGTTGATAAAAGACAAGAAAACGGTTACATTAATTGTAGAGGATGACGGCCTTGGTTTTAATTCGGATGAAGCAGAAAGAGGGCAACACCGTCGCGGGATGGGGTTGATAAATATGCGTGAGCGGGCCGAATCCATTAGCGCATTATTTTCTCTCAACTCACAGCCAGGCCGTGGAACAGAAGTCATAGTGCAATTGAAGGATAACGGAAGATGAAGAAAATACGCATTTTACTGGCTGATGACCACGCGCTGGTGCGGGACGGAATGAAAACATTGCTCCGCAACGTAGATGACTTAATTGTTGCCGGAGAGGCGTCCGACGGAGTTGAGGTTATTGACAAGATCAAGGAACTGTCTCCGGATATTGTCATTATGGATATTTCCATGCCCCGTATGACCGGACTGGAAGCAATGGATGTCATTCAGCGAGATTATCCGGAAACAAAAGTTTTGATCGTTACCATGCACGAGAACGAAGATTATGCCTATCAGATATTTAAGGCGGGTGCCGCAGGATACATACTTAAAAGCGCAGAAAAAAAGGAGTTTATCGACGCCATTCGTGCGATTTCCAAAGGTGAAACATTTTTTGCCCGTTCGATGTCCGCCGTGACGTCAAGGAATTTTATCAGCAAGACGCAATCATCCATTCCCATTACCCGTCGGGAAAAGGAAATTCTTCGGCTGATAGTTGACGGGCTCACTAATCAGGCTATCGCAGACAAACTCTTCATCAGTCCCCGCACCGTTGATACCCACCGCTCTAATCTGATGCAGAAGCTTAAGATCAAGAATACCGCTGGCCTCGTTCGATTTGCCATGGAAAACGGGATCGTCAGCCCCTGAATCCTCTTTCGCATAAATACGTGTTTCAACCGATTGTTCATTTCCAGGGTCGTTGCTATCGTTAGAAAATAAATTCATATCCACTCAGCGGTAAGCACCTTGAGAAATTTAACTATTGTTGTCGCTGACGACAATCACGTTTTCAGGAAAATATTGTGTGATTTTCTGGCGTCGTTCGGCCGTGTCACAGTTGTCGCAGAAGCGGTGGACGGCGATCATGCCGTCGAACTAACCCGTAAATTGCGTCCCGACGTCGTCCTGATGGATATCAGCATGCCCAACAAAACGGGACTTGAGGCGGCCAAAATAATAAAAAACAAATTCCCTTATATTTATGTCGTGGTCATTACATTGTATGACGGAGATATATACCGTCAGCTTGCCAAAGACTGCCTGGCGGATGATTTTATTTCTAAAAGCGATATGAAAAACAAATTAACGGCTCTGATTATGCACAGACTTAATGCAGGCGCATACGGCGCCTGACGTAACTGAAAATCGCGTCTCTGGATTGCATAAATAAGATACTATAAATCTGCGCTAAGAAGTTTTTTTTTGCATATTCTGGACTTACTTTACAAATTGACTTAGGTTTAGTTATCATTCCATAACTGAAAGGCATAATCGCATGAAAAGTATGATGCGGGAATTCAAAGAATTCATGTCCAGGGGCAATGTCGTCGATCTGGCTGTCGGTATTATTATCGGCGGCGCATTCGGAAAAATTGTTTCTTCTCTGGTTAATGATGTTCTGATGCCGCCCATCGGCTGGCTGATCGGCGGACTCAATTTTAAAGATTTATCGATCAAAATGAAAGCGCCGATGATTGACGCTTCGGGCAGCATGACTGATCACGTAGTGACTTTAAACTACGGATCGTTCATTCAAACCGCCGTGGATTTTATTATCATTGCATTCGCCGTTTTTATGGTTGTCAAGTTGGTTAACAAAATCAAACGAAAAGAGGAAAAAAATCAGACAGAACCTCCTAAACCGAGTAATCAGGAATTGCTCTTGATGGAGATCAGGGATCTTTTAAAAAACGCTAAATAACAATTAAACGAAGGAAGAGGTTATGAAAACATTATTAATTAGGGTATGCGCTCTGCTCATCATGATGTCACAAAGTTTAGTTTCGCAGGATGCCACAGGCTCTTGGAAAACCGGTGGCGCGCTTGGGCTTAATTTTAATCAGGTCGGACTAAAGAATTGGTCAGGCGGCGGCGAAAATTCACTGGCCGTGAACGGGCTAGTCAACCTATTTGCCAACATGAAAAAAGATAAAATTTCGTGGGATAATACACTGGAATTAGGGTACGGCCTTGTTAAACAAGGCGATTTGGGCGTTCGCAAAAGCGACGATAAAATTGTTCTAACTTCGAAATTTGGGCGTGAGGCCATTCAGCATTGGAGTTACACGGGTTTACTCGATTTCAGAACGCAATTTGCAAATGGGTTCGATTACAAGACTACGCCGAAATCAAAAATATCGGAGTTCATGTCGCCGGCCTATCTGATGTTATCTCTCGGCGCCGAGTTCAAGCCCACCGATAATTTCTTCGCTCTCATTTCTCCGATGACGGGTAAAATGACGTTCGTTCTTGACGATACACTTTCTCACTACGGTGCGTATGGCGTCGATCCAGGGAAGACCATTCGCAGTGAATTGGGCTGGAATATTAACAGCGTGTATAAACGAAAATTAATGGAGAATACGGATTTCCAAACTAAATTGAATTTATTTTCAAGTTATGAAGACCTCAAGCATATTGATGTTAATTGGGAAAACATGCTTCTTCTGAAAGTAAACAAGTATATTACATCGACCGTTTCGACGAATGTGATATATGATTACGACATCAAAGATACCGACGGGAAAGCAAAGTGGCAATTGAAAGAAGTGATCGCCGTCGGGTTTTTGTATAATTTTTAGCGTATAAGAGGCTTTAATCAAAGGCAGTTGGAGTTTTTCAACTGCCTTTTTTTGTTCCGAAAAAAGTTAGTGTTTTTATTATGTGCCTTGGCTACATTCCATTCATCATAAAACACGGCTGCTCCGTATTCTATTCCGATTTCGATTGATATCAAGCGGGATACGGTATAGCCATTACATCATATCAATTTTGTACGGGGAGAAACATGGCAGATCGTTTCAAAGAGTTTACAGAATTTCGCCAGAAGATGAACGAACGAATCCTGGAGGAAGATAATAAGGTCATGAAGCGGTTCTTCTCAATAGATACGCTGACCTATCAGCCGGGCGCTCTGGACGTCAAGACGAAAGAAATGCTCGGCTTGGTTGCCTCGATGGTGCTGCGCTGCGACGATTGTGTGTCGTACCACGTTAATAAATGTAAAGAAGCAGGCGTCTCACGGGAAGAGATGTTTGAAGTCTTCAGCGTTGGCCTGGTTGTCGGAGGATCCATCGTTATTCCGCACTTGCGCAGAGCTGTGGCATTTTTGGATGAACTGGAAAATATGAAATAATCAAAAATAGTAAACGTTTAATATGACAACATGAAAGTTATCATTCCATGAGCAAGAAGATGAAGAGTGTTTTGATATGGGGCGTTGTTGCAATATCGATCGGCGGTTTGTCGATCAATAAATGGATAACAAGTGAAGAGAAAGCGAAATCTAACCGTGCCGCCGGAAATTTTAACGACAGCAGAATTACTGTTAAAGGACGCGTCATAAGTTATGAAACGCTGACCAATAAGGTGCTGGCCACCGGAACCGTAATCGCGAATGAAGAAGTGGACATGAAAAGTGAGATATCCGGCCGGGTGGTACAGATCCTTTTCAAAGAAGGCGGCCGCGTAAGCAAAGGCGAACTGCTGATCAAACTCAATGACTCGGAACTGCAGGCGCAATTGGAAAAATCGGAATCACGCAAGAAATTAGCCGAAAGCAATGAGGTTCGGCAGCGGATATTATTTGAAAAGGAACTTCTCGCCAAAGAAGTGTATGATGCAACGGTCAATGAACTGAATTCCGTGCAGGCCGACATTGCATTGCTCAGAGCGCAGATCGCCAAAACTGAAATCCGCGCGCCGTTTGACGGGGTGATAGGACTAAAATACGTCAGCGAAGGCAGTTATATTTCTACAACGACCAAGATCGCAACTCTTCAGAATATTCTGGCGGTTAAAATCGATTTTTCAATTCCGGAAAAATATGTAAACGATATTCTTCGTGAAGCCGAGATTACTTTCACCATTTCAGGCACGGAAAAGAAATACAAAGGCCGTATTTTTGCGATTGAACCTAAGATTGATCCGGCAACGCGAACGGTTACGATGCGCGCAATCTGTACCAATACCGACGGGAGAATATTTCCAGGCGCATTTGCCAATATCGAAGTCGTTCTGAAGGAAACGAAGAATGCGCTGATGGTTCCGACGGAGTCTATTATTCCCGAACTAAAAAGTCAGAAAGTTTTTGTTTATAAAAACGGCGTCGCGCAACCCATCTCGGTGGAAACCGGTTTACGAACGGACACCAAGATACAGATCACCAAAGGGCTGCAGCCCGGAGATACAGTGATTACGACCGGCGTGCTGTTGCTGAGACATGGAAGCCCCGTAACCATTTCAGATCTTGAGTAATCTCATAAAATATATTTTAAATAAAAGGCCTTTATGAGTTTGTCCGCTATTTGTATCCGCCGGCCTGTGCTGGCTATAGTTCTAAACCTGGTTATCATTTTATTCGGCGTAATCGGATTTACTTTTCTCGGAGTACGCGAGTATCCATCGATCGATCCTCCGATCATCACTGTGCGAACGAGTTATACCGGAGCTAATTCGGATGTGATGGAGTCGCAGATCACGGAGCCCCTGGAAAAGGCGATTAACGGCATAGCCGGAATCCGCGTCATTTCCTCATCAAGCAGCCAAGGTACCAGCAATATTACGGTTGAATTTAATCTCGATGTGGATTTGGAGACTGCGGCGAATGATGTTCGTGATAAGGTATCTCAAGCCGTCCGTCAGCTGCCGCAGGATATTGATGCGCCTCCCGTCGTGTCAAAAGCCGATGCGAATTCAGACGCCATTCTGACCCTGACTCTGCAAAGCGACACCAAGAATCAGCTGCAGGTCAGCGATTATGCTGAGAATGTTATTGCCGAGAGGCTTCAGACGATTCCCGGAGTCAGCACCGTTCAGATTTGGGGCCAAAAGAGATATGCGATGCGCATCTGGATGGATCCGGCAAAATTGGCATCCTATAAATTAACGCCGCTGGATGTGAAGAACGCCCTCGACCGTGAAAACATAGAATTGCCCGGAGGGAAAATTGCCGGCAATATGACCGAACTTACTGTACGGACGCTGGGTAAGCTGGTTACGGAAAGCGATTTCAATAATCTGATCATTGTTGCGGACGGCGAAACCACTATCCGCTTACAGGATATTGGTTATGCCATTCTCGGGCCGGAAAATGAGGAAACGATATTGAAGGAATCCGGCATTCCGATGATCGGTTTGGCCGTCGTGCCTCAGCCCGGAAGCAACTACATCGATATCTCAGAAGAATTTTACAAGCGCGCCGAACAAATAAAAAACGACCTGCCGAAAGATTACCGTCTTAATTTTGCGATGGATAATACGCGGTTTATCAAAAGATCCGTTGAGGAAGTTAAGGAAACGCTATTCATCGCCATTGCGCTGGTGATCCTGATAATTTTCCTGTTTTTCAGAGATTGGATTATCGCCGTGCGTCCGTTAATTGACATTCCCGTTTCTTTGATCGGCGCTTTTTTCATTATGTATCTGTCCGGATTCTCTGTAAATGTGTTGACGTTACTGGCAATTGTGTTAGCAACGGGCCTTGTTGTGGACGACGGTATCGTTGTAACTGAAAATATTTTCAAAAAAGTGGAAGCGGGAATGAATCCGATGCAGGCCGCCTTCAAAGGCTCTCAGGAAATATTTTTTGTGGTGATTTCCACCTCCATTACATTAGCGGCCGTATTTATGCCGATTATTTTTCTTCAGGGGTTTGTTGGACGCCTCTTCCGCGAGTTCGGGGTTGTCCTTGCCGGCGCCGTTTTGATTTCCGCTTTTGTATCGCTGACTCTCACACCCATGCTTAACGCAAAATTACTTCGCCGTAAACAAAAACATACCCGCTTTTATGATATCACAGAACCGTTTTTTGTGAATTTGGTTGATTCCTACAGCAGCGGACTGAACCGTTTTATGGCAAGAAAGTGGGTTTCCGTTGCCATAATGATCGGTTCATTTGTCATAATATTTTTGGTAGGCTCCCGGCTGCAATCTGAACTGGCCCCCCTGGAAGATCGCAGCATAATACGAATAACGGCCACGGCGCCTGAAGGAGCTTCGTACGATTATACGACCCGTTTTATGAATAATTTGGTAGAATTTGTTAATGACTCCCTTCCGGAGAAGAAAGTGTTTCTGACCGTAACTGCGCCGGGATTTGCCGGAACCGGCGCCGTCAATACTGGATTTGCCCGCGTCGTGCTGACTCCTCCGGAGGAAAGGGAACGGACCCAGCAGGAGATCGCGAATTATATTGCTGCGAATTTGCGCCGCTTCCCCGAAGCACGTGCATTTGTTATTCAGGAACAAACGATCGCGGTAGGCGGCGGACGCGGCGGACTTCCGGTGCAATACGTCTTACAGGCGCCTAATTTTGAAAAACTAAGAGAGGTGGTTCCTAAATTTTTGGAAGAAGCGCGAAAAGACCCGGCGTTTCAAATCGTCGACGTCAACCTTAAATTTAATAAACCCGAACTCCACATTAGTATCGACCGGGACCGCGCGCGCGTACTGGGTGTGTCGGCAACGGATATCGGACAAATTCTCCGCCTGTCGTACAGCGGCCAGCGGTTTGGATATTTTATTATGAACGGGAAACAGTACCAGGTCGTGGGCCAGATGAGCCGTGAATACCGCGACAAACCGCTGGACCTGAAATCGCTGTATGTGAGAAATAACAAGGGTGAATTAATTCAATTAGATAATATTGTTTCGGTAACCGAACGCGTGGCCCCGCCGCAGTTATATCATTTTAATCGTTATGTTTCAGCAACCGTTTCTGCAGGCCTCAATCCCGGCATGGCCATGGGTGACGGAATTGCCGCAATGGACAGGATTGCCGATAAAGTTCTGGACGAATCGTTCAGCACGACGCTCAGCGGGCCTTCGCGAGACTTTGCCGAGAGTTCGTCCAATATTCTTTTTGCATTTATTCTGGCGCTCGTGATCATCTATCTCGTGCTATCTGCACAGTTCGAAAGTTTTATCGATCCGTTCATCATCATGCTAACGGTGCCGCTGGCTTTAGCCGGGGCGTTATTGTCCCTTTGGTATTTTGATCAAACGCTGAATATTTTCAGTCAGATCGGTATGATCATGCTCATCGGCTTGGTTACGAAGAACGGCATTTTGATCATTGAGTTTGCAAACCAGAGGCGGGAAGAAGGATTATCGGTTTTCAAGGCTGTGCAGGAAGCGGCTAAATTACGATTTCGTCCTATCGTGATGACGAGTCTTGCAACCGTGCTTGGCGCTCTGCCGATTGCGCTCGCATTAGGAGCAGGGGCGAAGAGCCGCGTGTCAATGGGCATTGTAGTGATCGGCGGGCTCATGTTTTCACTGGCGCTCACGCTGTTTGTGATCCCGTCCATTTATGCGATGATAAAAAAAGAATTACCGAAGGCCGCAGAAGAAGCAGCTGAATACAGGGAAGAAGTAACTGCGGAGGTTGTGCGTTAGAAAAATCGGCAGGCCGGGTTACAAAAAAAGCGGTTCGATGCTGATCTAAGCGGGTGACTAATGTCACCCTGTAAGAATCTATTTGAATTAACGACGGGATTTAACGGTGAAGGGGGATACGTAATTTGATTTTTTCTTAAGAGCAATAAAGGTTCTTACAGAATGCATACTCTGAACCCCGCACAATCAAATCAACACATAATCTCTATTAGCCAGCTTGTGAATTCTAATCCGATAAGTTCGCTGTTTTGATCAACGCGCGTTGGTTTAGAATTTTTATTTTCTTTCCGATAAAATCGATCAATTTCTCGTCTTTGAAATCTGCCAGCAGCCGTATCGTGGTTTCGGTTGATGTACCGACGATATTGGCAATATCCTGTCGCGACATGACAATGTTTAATCCAAAGTCGTCATGACCGCAAAATTCTTTCAGCATAAGCAGAGTCTCAGCCAGTCTTTCCCGAACGGTATTCTGCGCCATGGTAACGAAACGATTTTCAGTTTCTTTCATATCTCGCGAAAGAAGCTGGATCAGTTTCATAAAAAGGTCTGAATTTGACTCGACGATATTTAGAAAAACACTTTTAGGAATGAAACAAACTAACGCGTCTTCCAAAGCCTCTGCCGACGAAGAATACGCGTCGCCGGTTATCATGGACGAATAGCCGATGATATCGCCTTCTTTGGCAAGGCGTATGATCTGCTGTTTCCCCTCGTGATTCATTTTATAAACTTTTATCCTGCCTTTATTAATACAGTAGAGTCCGGTTGCCACATGGCCTTCATAGAAAATGATTTGATCTTTTTTATAAATATTGCCGCATTTATTCTGCGAAATCTTGTCTAGATCGGACGGCTTCAGCTCCGCAAAAATCGAATCAAATCGCGATTCACACGAATCGCACATTGGTATAATATATTTTTTTGTCATAATTGGTTTCTTTCAAACCTCGGGGAACACAGATCAACTCCCGGGGTTTTATATTTCTTTGAATCCGGATGGCTTGAACAAGACTGGAAAAACAAAATTTCAATACACTTCACGTTTCGATGGCAAACAGGCTCTGTCCCTTTTCCACATTATGCCCGGGCTTCACATGCAGCTTTTTGATGGTTCCGCTTACGGGCGCCTTGATTTCATTTTCCATTTTCATCGCCTCGAGAATCATAACGCCCTGGCCTTGCGTTACTGTATCGCCTTCATTAAGAACTATTCTTGCCACGAGACCGGGTATCGGCGCCTTCACTTCGCCGCCGGCTTTGGCCTGCGTTTGTCCGATCAATGACCGCAAAAGAAACGTGCGCTCGTCTTCCACGTTGTACTCGAAACGGTGGCCGCGGGTGTACACCTTGTGGGTACTCATTTTTTTATCAATGATCACACGAAAAGAATCGCTGCCGACAAGCATTGAATGAACGGATCCTTTTCCGACGGTCTTAAAATCAACGTCCAATTCCTGCACGGTTTCTTTTCCGATGCGAACTTTGAGACGGTCGCCGTTTTCGAGAATCTCGATATCGTATACTTTGCTGTCGTTAGACACTTT
>JAEUSK010000121.1 GCA_016787925.1 bacterium
TTTTGACAAAAAAGCCGGCGAAGAAGCGGCTGCGCAATCAGCCCGGGCGGAACTCGCCCAAACGATCAAAGTGAACGTCAAAACAATCACCAGCACATGGTCGGGGTCCTCGGCTTCCGGATTGGTTTCTTCGCTCGAAAAAAGCATTGATGAAGACGTTCTTGCCTCCGTACAAAATGCCAAGATTCTGGAGACATGGGTTGATCCTGAAGGTTTGACGTATGCTCTTGCGGAACTGCCGCTCGCAGGCGCGGTCAGCGCTATTCAGAAAAAAGTGGTTGATGAAGCAAAAAAGACCGCCGGTAATAAAGATCCCAAGAAAATTGAAAAACTAGAAGTTTCCTTAAAAGGCTTAAAAGATCCGAAGTCGTACATTCGAAAAGACAAACCGGACTGGATCAAAGCGTTGCCTGAAGAGGACGACGCCATCTATGCCGTAGGCATTGCCGAGGGATATTATTTTTATGTGAACGGCCGCGAAGCAGCAAAGGATAAATCGCGGGGTGAATTGGGCCAAACGATCAAAAGCGAGGTTCAAGCCATCCTCACCGACTGGTATGAAGTCAATTCCGGCGAAGCGTCGGGCGCGGCCGGCCAAAGTTTTATCGAAGAAATGTCTAATTCGGTTTCTGATGCAACTTTAAGCGGCTCCCAGATTATCGAAACCTGGTATGATAGAAGTTCAAAATGGCATTATGCGCTGACACGCATGTCTTTGTCACAAGTGATCAGCCATGTTAATGAGAAGGCTAAAGAAAAAGTTAAAGATCCGAAAAAACTCAAAGGCCTGAGTGACAAGTTAGGAAAATTAATCAATCGTGATTATTTGAAAATGCAAAACGGATATCCGGTGTGGGTCAACAAAATTCCGAAAGACAAGGGCGCCGTATTTGCCGTTGGCATGGATGAAGGGAAATATTTTTCGCAGACAAAAGGAATTGAAAAAGCTAAAGAATCGGCTAGAACAAAGTTAGCCAAGACTATCGGCGTTCAGATAGAGAACGTCACCAAGAATTGGATTGAATCCGAGGGCAGTTCATTCGGGGGCGAACCTCTCAACGATTACATGTCGGAAATAACCAAAGAGGCCACCGATGTATCTTTAGAAGGTTCGCAGATCATGGCCACATTTGTGGCAACGGATAAGGCCGGTAAACAAACCTTTTATGCCTTGTCGCGGCTTTACACCGGCGGCATGCTTGCAAAAATAAAACGGAAAGCGTCTCAAACCATAAAAGTTCCGGACGCATCTTCACAGGAAGATAAGGCGCAGAAAATATTGTCTTCCGGCCGTGAAAGCGCCAAAGCCGCTCTTGAGAAACTCAACGCAGCACTTGATCAGTTAGAATAAAGATATTGATGACAACCGATTATTTCAATAATGAAGCGTTCAAAAAATTGTTGTTATGTGAAATTGGAAAAATAAAAAAGCAAAATTACAAATTAGAATGCAAAAATAGGCGACGCCTTGATTTTGACATCTTGAATTAATTGAATCGGCTAATTTTTTTACTTTTTAATTTGTGTTTATGATTTCTAATTTTTCATTTCTAATATCTTGTTGGTTCAGCAATGTCGCATGCAAAACTAAAATTAAAATAATCTATACGTCTCATTCACTAAGGAGGAATTATCAATGAAAAAGTTATCGATGACGTTATCGCTTATTATCATAGCGCTAATGCTTATGCCGGCAGGAGATGCCTCGGCACAAAAGAAAAAAGCTAAAGAGTCCAAAGGCGGCGGCGGGGACTGGATAAAGAGTTTACCGAATATGCCGATCAAAGACGGGTATTATCAGGGATTAGGCGCGGTGCCCGTTACAAAAAATCAGTCGGACGACGCCAACAAGGCAGAGGCCGATGCGCGCGCCATGGTCGTTCGCGCGATCCGTTCCGAAATTACAAACAAAGTAACCAATGTGGTTGAAGAGACTACGGTGGGCGGCGCGAGTTCCATGTCGGAAAGTTTCAACGAGGTTACGGAATCTTTTTCCAGCGAGACATTGAAGAACCTCAAAGTTCAGTTTCACCGCGACGAGAAAAAAGGTAAGAAACATTATGCCTATTGTGAAATTTCCATTGCAGAAGTGGAAAGACAATTTGCAGAACGATTAAAGAAAGCGGTGAATATCGCAAGGACATATTATCAATCCGGAACATCGGCCGAATCTACAGGCGATTACTATCTCGCCCTAGGCCAATATTTCGCCGGTGCAAAGGAAGTGGTTTTGGCGGAAATGATTAACAAAGAACCGATCGAAGGCGATATTGAAGGAACAGGAGTCAAAGCGTCCATCAAGGCGAGTTTTGATACCAAATTAAAAAACTTGCTCGGAAAAATGCGCGTTGAAATCGCAGGCGGCGACGGACAGCGCGGCGTCAAAGGAGAACCTCTTGGCCAGCCACTCGTCGCTAAACTTGTTTACGATAATAACGGAGTTATTTCACCTGTCAAGAATGCGATCTTAGTTTCTTCATCGGTTGCACCGACCGTTATAACGGCAGATGAAGAAGCGCAGACTGACGGCGAAGGTTTGGCCAATTTTACTGTTCATTCTGTTGAGTCTGTGAACCCAAGCGGCGTCAACAAAGTTCGGATCGGTTTGAGCTCAAAAGATTTTGAAGCATTCAGACAGCAGCTACCCGGCGCCGTTGAAAAGGGAAGAACATTATTCAAAGAATTTTCTTTTACGGCAAAAGGTTCCGCTATCACTAGAATCGTCATTCTGCTTTTTGAGGAGAATATCGGGAAAGAACAAGCCAATTCCATCGTCGAAGGCGATATTGTGAAACAATTGGTCTCCAATAAATTTAAGGTCATTGACAAGAGTGAAGTGTTTAAGGCCGTGAACCGTGAGCAGGCCAAAGCTTCCGCCGAAACCAGCAATGATGACGTCATTTCTTCTGCTTTGCGAAACGTTGCGGATGTACTCATCATCGGCAATGTCAAGGCGATGGAGTCGGTCGGCGGTTCGTCTAACCCCTATGGCGGCGGATCAAGTAACCGTGTATCCGCATGGGCAAGTTGTTCGATCCGCTGTATTGACCTTGAAACAAGAAAAACCCTTGCCAACAGCGATAAACAGCAGATCAAGGGCATCTCGGTCGGCGCCGCTGAAAAAGCGGGCATCATTGCTATAACCAACTTGAGCAAAGAAGCGTCTAAAGAGATTCTCGACGGATTAAATAAAGCTCTTAAATAGACGTACATCTGAATATTTGAAATCCATGAGCCACGTATCACACGAAATGGCACGAAAGAATTCAAAAAAAATATTTTTGGAGTTGTCATGAAAAATTATGTTTGGATACTTTCTTTTGTAATGATGCTGTTTTCAATACATTGCGGCGAAGCGAAAAAGCAAGACGTTAAGAAAAACGATACGGCTGAAACAGGAGACGTGGCAGCCGAAACTTCGGATGCCGCCGAAAAATCGGAAACCACGATGGACGACCTTGTGTATGAAGGCGTCGGCGTTTCCACGCTGAAAATGGAGTCAACGGCACGTTCGCAGGCGGAACTTAAAGGACGCGTTGAAATCATTAAAGCGCTAACTCAAGACGCTATTCTGCTCGTAAGAGAATTTTCTCTGGTTCAAAAAGACCTGTTTGCCGGAGACCTTGATACGGCCGCATTCGCAAAGGGATTGAAAGAATATTTTGGAAAAGAGAGTATTCAGCTCAAGGGCAGTTCCGTGTCCGAATACAAACGCTCCCACAAAGAAGACACGACGTTTGCTTATTTGGAAATGCCGCTCATGGCCGGGTACGAAGTGATCGAGACGGCGGTCGTCAGCGTCGGAACAAAATCGCATTTTCTGAACGAAGGTGCGGCGGATACGTTTAAAAAGACGTTTCATGAGTTCTTTATGGCAGAGAAAAAAAAGCTGCTTACCATACCAAGCTAGTCTGAATTAATGGCAAAATCACAGGCCTAAGTCATATTAATATAAAGGTTATACGCCATGAATAAACTGTTCACCACCATCGTCTGTCTTTTCGCCGTTACCACGATGGCGTTTTCTCAGAACGGAGACACCGATTTTAGGAATGGAGTCGCTGCTTATGAAAACGGCCAATACGAAAAAGCGGTTACTTCTTTTAATTCCGCTCTGTCAGCCTACACAGCGGCCCAGAATAAAGCAAAGATGGGTGACGCTAATAATTATCTCGGATTATTGCATCAGGTTTTGAATCAGCACGCAAAAGCAGCGGCATATTTTAATGAGGCCGTCACGCAATTTTTGCAGACCGGGAATAAATCCGGCGCCGCGAGCGCGTTGGCCAATTGGGGTATTTCCTCATTTCGCGTAAAGGAAGCCGAAGCCAGACAGCAAAATAAAAAACTCACGCTGGAGGACATCGGAAAAATTATCGCCTTCCACACAAAAGCCATGCAGTATCACGAACAACTTAAAGACAAGGTCGGCGTTGGCAATGATCTGAACAATATTTCCACCATGTATTTTGAAGGCGAGTTCTACGGCGAGGCCACCGATTATCTGAATAGAGCGTTGAAACTGCACACGGAGATCAATTCCAAAGGCGGCATCGCATACGATCTTGCCAACATGGCCCGGTTGAATATGAAAATCGGAGATCCGGCCAGCGCGCTAAAATTATATCAGCGCAGCGCGGGCATTCTTGAAGAGATCGGAGACCGCGAAGGCTTGTGGCGGACGTATTCTTTTATCGGAACGCTTTATGAAAGCGCGATGAAGGAAAGTCAAATTCTGGGCGACGATCAAAAAGCCGCCGCCGACCGCCAGAACGCCATTGACGCATTGAAAAAATCGGTTGAGCAGATTGAAAGCATGCGCGGTAATTTTACTAATAAAGAATTCTTCGACAGCTTCTTGAAAGACAAGAATCCGGTTTACCGAAAATTAATATCCTTGTTAAAACAAGCGGGCAATAATGCCGAAGCGTTCCAGTATATTGAACGCAGTAAAGCGAAAATGTCCAACGACGTATTGAACGCAACGAAACTGCAAGTCACCGACAAAAACGAACAAAAGAAACTGGACAAAATTCAGGATCTTCAAAAACAAAATGAGGAGTTGCAGAAGCAGTTAGCCGAAGAAAAAGCGAAACCGGCCGATAAACAGGATTTAAACAAGATTGATAATCTGAGTAAAACGCTTACGCAAAGCCAGGGCGACTTCAACGCGCTCATGATCGACCTGGAAACCAAATATCCCAATATTTACCAGGTAATTAAAGTTGATCCGATCCAGCTCAGCGACTTGCAGAAACAGCTCGATGACGACGTGGTCCTGCTTCAGTATTTTCCTGCCGATGATGCCTTGTATATATTCATGATCACGAAAGATAAGATCGAAGCGAAATCCGTTCCCGTTGCGGCTACACAACTTGATTCGCTGGTCAATAAGTTCCGCTATTACATCAACGATGTGACCTCGCTGATGAAGCGCGGGCGATTTGATACTAAGATGGCCAACTGGAAGCCGGGCGGCGATGACCGGTTTTATGAGAGACACTCTAAGCCGCTCCGTGATATTATGGTTCAATTGTCCGACTACCTGATCTTACCTGTATGGGATAATATCAAAGACGACAAGATCAAGAACGTAACGATCATTCCGGCGGCAAGTTTATATTACATTCCATTCCAGTGTCTCGCAACGGAAACGAAAGACGGCGATATCAGTTTTCTCGTAGAGAAAAAAGCGGTGAATTACCTTACAGCCGCAACGCTGATGGATCTGGTTTCGAAGAAAAAATCAAAAGGCATTTCGAATGTGCTCGTATTTGGCAATCCTGACGGAAGTTTACCCGGCGCCGAAGAAGAAGCCAAAGTGATTCAGGCGTCTTATTCCAATGCTAAATTATACAAGAACCTGGAAGCAACCAAAGACAAAGCCAAACAACTCGCCGGAACAACGGACGTGGTGCATTTTGCAACGCACGGATTTCTCTCGAGCGATGAACCGCAGAAGTCCTTTTTACTGATGGCCCCTAACGCGGTAAAAAACGAAGACGACAAATTGACCATCAGTGAAATTCTGAAACTGCCTCTGAAAGATGCAAATGAACTTATCGTATTATCCGCCTGCAATACGTCGATGGGCAAAAGCGCAACCGGTGTAGAGCTGATCAGCTTGTCACGCGCATTTGCCATTGCGGGTTCGCCCACGATAGTCGCCACACTGTGGCCGGTGGACGATGAATCAACGAAGATCATCATGATCAATTTCTATGATGGGCTGAAAAAGGGACTTACGAAAGCCGAGGCGATGCGTCAGGCGCAGATTGCGCTGATCAGAAAGGGCGATTTTCACATACATCCGTTTTTCTGGGCGCCGTATGTTATGATCGGCAATCCGAAGTAAAATTTTTTAAATCGTTTTTTTAATTAATCCCTTGCAGAATCACTGCAGGGGATTTTTTATTAGTAGAAACCTATAAGGTCTTCATGACTTATAGGTTTATCCAATTCATTCCGCTCTACCATCCCATTATTAGGATCAATTCATTCGCCAAGACCTTATAGGTTTATGTGCATCCCCGCGAATACGGGAATAAAAAAGCGCCAAGGCATACGATTCCGATCTTAGGAAGAGCCGCAAGGCGCGTGCTAAAGGGGAAACAGCAATCTAAGGCGAATGTGAGAGCGCGCAACGGTGCCGAAGGTTCAATGAGGACGTGCAAGCGCCTGATCAAAAGGCACCGCAAACAGAATATAGCGCAGAACGGACTCGCTCAACTGAAGGCCGGCCAACTCTGCGCCGCGTAATCGTAGTGGAGCGGCGAGGAATAAAACAATCCCGCTGTCGCCGACGCGTCGGTGGAGCGGGAATAATATTGTATCAAAGAAAAATTCAACCTCGAATGATCGATTAAAGTCGAAACTATGAAAACTGGTATCAGTCTTTTTTTATCAGAGAAAATTCGCCTATAATTGTTTTCGAGGAAAGAGTGTCTAATCGTCTACCTTGTTGCACATACCATGTAGTTTTTCCTTGAAGAATAAGCTCACAATCAGACATCAGACAATTGTTTCGACAGCTTCTGAAATATTTGTTCCCATCAATACCAATCATCCATGTACGACCATATCCAATCAAGTCCTGTTCTTCAACATCAATGATGAGTTGATAACCTGGCAATATCCGCGTATCATAATTGTTCTCTGGATATGCCCAGCTCTTCTCTATCCAGGCGGATTTGATATGTAATCTTAGTGAGTCATTAATAATGTATGGATTGTTGTCTGTGTAGTATTCGCTGATGTAAACTCCGCGCCTTTTTGATTCGCTTATGTTTTCACTAACACCAGGATGATCTTTCAGGGTATTACAACTCATTGGAACAAGTATGCAATAGATTCCTGTCAAAATATGGGTTATACGGTGCACGCTCATTGCCTTATATCGCTATTTTCATACTTCTCAATCAGTTTCTTTTTATCAGCTTCTTTTTGTCTGTTTGCTTTTATTGCTTTACCTATGATGGCATCTCTTTTGTTTTCTAACTTAGTACCAATCTTTGGAACGATTGTTTCGCTCACATCCTTACCATTATTCTTTTCCTTAATATCATTGTATCGACTGTTAGGTACTGGATTTGATGAGCCTGGATCAAAACCTCCAGCAGATAATGCAGCCGATGGAACATCCGCACAGTTTGTTGACACCACACTTGTTACGTCATATGGTTCTTCAATAATATCTGCAGCAGCGTCCATCATTGTTGCGTCTGTTTCAACATCGGATTCAATTCTATAAGCACCAGTATAATATACATCACCCTCTTCAGTAAAATTCGTCTTGTGGTTTGCAAAAGCATCAAGAGATTCAAAGTAGACGCCTGTTTGGGGGTTTTTGTCGGATGCTCCCGATGTGCCCGATGAGCCATACGTTCCATTCTTTGAATATAAATACCATCCGTTGTTGTCATTGCCAATCAGTACAGCCATATGTCCTTTATCTCTAGCGCCACTTGGTGCACTCAATACAATAACATCTCTTCCATCAATATCTATAACTCGCAGAGGGTTATTTACAGCATAGACATAGGGCGATAAATCCGGATACTTTATACCCATCGGGTCTGTCGCTAACCACCTCCCAATCTCGCTGTTATAATACCTCGCCCCGAAGTAATCGAGTCCTGATTCGCTATCTCTTTCTTTTCCAGTGAATTGCTCCTTCGGCTCATTGACTGTGCTTGAGCCACGGCTTTCCTTACCAAAGGGATAGTAATCACTCCAGGAGTCTACGGAGCCGTCTTCTTTGAGGGTGACACGGACGGAACCGAGGTGGTCGGAGAGATAGTAATAGCGCGCATTCCTGGTTCGGCTTGGCCACGATCGTAGCCCCGTTGGAAGTGAAGCCCGCCTTGAATACCATGCCCTTGGTCGTGGAAATAGTAAGCGAAGTGCCATTCGTTGTGCTCGCATTGATCACCGCGGCGCTGTCGGCCAGATAGGTTCCCTGTATCGTTCCCTGCAAGTCGAGTGTGCCGGGTCCCGAGGCCGTCGCCGCAGGTACCACCTTCCCGATCAATTCATTACCATAAATATTATAATGCTCCACGCTCCATGAAGTTGTCGCCGCCCGGTACAAGTATTCCGCGGCGACCTTACCATTGGCGCCCAAGATGAATATCTTGCTGGAATCCTGCGTCGTACTCCCGCTCTTTCTCAGGAATTTGATCCTCTGTCCTCCGGCGTCATACGCGATATGAATGACCTTGCCGCTATTCAGATACATCTTCACCGGCATATTGCGATAGTCGTAGTCAAAATTCCCTTTCAGTTTATCTCTCGTCATGTTCCCGTTGGCATCGTATTAGAACGAATCTGCCAATGCGCCGGTCACGTATTTCAGTTGGTTGGGCTTGGCCGCGTCATATGCATAGGTGATCGGCGTAGCCGATGCGCTGTTCAGGTGGCGCGTTAAGGCGGTGATATTCCCGTTGGCATCATAGCCTATGCTTTTCTCTGAAAAGAGATTTCCGCTATAGTTGGCATCGGTGAGCCGGTTGGCTTTGTCGTAAACATAGTTATACGCATATTGCGATTGTCCGGAAACGAGCGATGCGGATGCAGCGATATTTCCGTTGAATCTGGGATCGGTTCCCACGGTATCGTATCCTAAGCTCATGGCGAACTTATCCGTGCCGATATTATTCACATCGTTGATATATTTCAGCCAGTCTCTGCTGTTGTATGTATAATCCACTTGCTGAATATTGTTCCCCAGTTTGGTCGTCAAAATTTTCCCGCCGTGATTATTATCATAGTCGTAAGCGGCTTCTCTTACCGCTGTGGCTCTGTTATTGGTTCGTGATGAAAACACCGAATCAAGCCTTGAGAGATTATCATACTTGAACCACTGATAGAAACTCTCCGCGGCCACTCCGTCCTGATACATCGTCTTCAGTACCCGCCCGGATGCGTCGTAATAGTACTGAAATTTCAATTAATTCAATAATACTTTCTTGGGCGTGCCCTCGCCTACGCTAAAGCTTCGGCGGGTCGGGCTGCTCCGCCTTCTCCGCCAAAGGCGGATCATCCTCCTCGCCCGCCTTACGGCGGTCTGCGGGGGACGCTTCGCGGGCTACGCATCCCTCACGCGCAAAACCCGATCGGTATGATCGGGTTTAAAGATTAGAGAAAAAATATTTTTTAAGGCGGTGTACGGTACGAAAAAATTAAGAGTTCTTATGAGGGGACTTTCTAATCAAGTTTTTCAGTCCTTCTATTCGATGCATAATATATCCGTACATTTCTTTCAAGAATAGATCTTGACGGCTATTTCTGACTTGATATAAGACATCAACAATGAATATAGTCAGCGTTAATCCTATTACTCCAAACACTATTGAGGTAATAGGCGATTCATTTAATACCCATAACGGAATCGGAATGGTTATAAACCAACCAAAAACTAAACTTATGACGGTAATCCAAAATCCAAATGTGTTTTTCGTTGTTCCAATCCATGAAGAAGGTACAACTTGTGGCCTAGAACCATGAACAAAAGCGTTATATTCTAACATATACAGAAGAAGATAGACCAATAGACTCAACGATAATACCGCTGATACTAAACCAAAGTCTTTTCCTTCAAACTCCAGTCCGAATATGTTGATTCGTTTTTCTCTTACAGCTTCGAGTGTTTGATTTCTTGACCAAACAAGTGCCTCGTCAAATGTTTTATGGGCAACCTTGCTCCACCATTTAGATAGCTCCGGATAAGATGAGGCGAACCATTGATTATTGAATGTAACTGGCGTTTCCACAAATGAAATGTATGATTTAAAAAAAGCTGTATCACGATTTATACCTCCATATCGTTGACTGATTGAAATTATACTTTGCTGTTT
Organism: bacterium; assembly: GCA_016787925.1. Taxonomy (GTDB): domain Bacteria; phylum CLD3; class CLD3; order SB21; family SB21; genus SB21. Next base: position 10,356 of record JAEUSK010000121.1, read on the forward strand.
CAATTGTTCGCCAGGGTAGTTTGGATTTACACGACCAATTAAAACCTCTCCATCTACTTCATTGTCTGCCTTGCGAAGGTAATCCTGTATATCAGCAAAATTGTCATCAAAATATTTTATACCCCAAATATCAACTTTTACCTCCCTACCGTCGTTCATAGGGTTGATCATTCTTTTTCGACACGACTCTAAAGAAGCGGCAGTATCAATAACCATCAACTCAGCTCTAAAATCACAGCCATATGAATAAATATTTAATAGTTTCGTTGTCCGTGAATCAAATATAGAGTCGACTTGATGTTTCAGTTGCTCTTCAAGCTCATGGCATCTTGCATAGCTATAAACCGAATCTAATTGTCCTCTTTTGGCAAAATGAATTAATTGACGAAAATCAGAAATTTCTTGCTTAAGACTACTATTTGACCAATTTGGCAATATGATATAAGCTGCGGTTGCAAATAGAATTATAAATGCAAAGTGGATCTTCCTTATATGGCTTAGATACTCATTTACTTCAGACCAATTATTATCGTTTTCAGACATACAAAATCCTCTATTTCGACTGTTAATCCCGAATATATCTCAGAATGCCGCGGTTACACATCTAAAATCCCGCTGTCGGCAATGCCGGAGCGGGACAAAATTGGAATAAGATCGAGGTTATTTGATGCTCGAAGTATCAGGATACGCAATCGGTGGCATTTTGTCTTTAATACCTAACCCTTCACCAATGTGCAGGAGAATTTCATATTCCTCAACCGTCGTAGGCGAGACTCTGCGAGTCTTAATCTCCCTGACAAGATGCGGAAGTGAAGGTAAGAACTCAGTTCCAACTGCTATTCTGGGTTCTATTACATTGATTTGGGCTTCAGTACTATCTCCCTTGGGGATAAAGTGAATATGAAATTCAACATAATAGTCAAGACGTTCCCCATCAATATAATATGAGTAAGACTTACCTATCTGTCCACCAAAATAATGAAGATAGATATCGTTTAGGTTTTCTTTGAGCGCGAATATAACCCGTGCATTACGATTAAAAAAGGCGGTATCCTTGGCTGTAAGAATACTCATGTGGCGATATTTATGAGGATAATTTCCCATTCTTTTTGCTGAGCTAATCACTGTATCCTGCGGAAATGGGAACACAAAGCTGGTGGGGTTATTCACCGCAGCCGACATCTGAAGTTTTTCAGAACAACCAAAAATGAACACCAAACCAACAAATATCACTGATGCGTGTTTAGTCATCTTTCGTTATCTTCCTCTCCCTCATCACGAGCCTTTTTCTTTTCATCTTCTTTTTTCTTTTGATTCTTTTTTTGTGTTGCACGTTCCCAAAGCATCTGCGCTTGGGATACCGCTTCATCAATCTCCTTATTACTTTCGCCTAATAAATTCTCTTCACCAAGAAGATGCATTCCGACACCTATTATCGTCGAAGCAACGTCTTTCCCCCCTAAACTCCACTCTTGATATCCAGAATGCGTCGGTGAAGTCCCATCCATTACCGCATGCATCGCCTCTCCTAAGGCAAATAGTGCCTCATCTCCATCCTTGTTTACAAATTCATCAATCTTGGACTCAATAAACTCTTTTGTGTTCTTTTCTGCGTCTGCCTTTTTCTGTCCTGGTTGACTCATGGAATGTTCATTGGCCGATCCCGATCCTTGAGCACCCGGTTTGTGATCGGCATAATAACTCGCATTCTGAAGAACTTTTAATTCTTGAGAGCTCAAAGAGCTTGCAAAAGCTCTTTGAATGATAGTGTTATGAATTTCAGTTGGCCATTTTCCATTCGGATCAACCATCAATATTGGATTGTCAAAAGTATATAGGTATGGCGAGTATTGAGGGCCCTTAGCAGACTTGGGATCCACACTCATCCACCTCCCCACCTCACTATTATAATACCTCGCCCCAAAGTAATCTAATCCAGACTCATAATCTCTTTCTTTCCCCGTGAACTGCTCTTTCGGCTCATTCACCGTACTCGACCCTCTTGCTTCCTTACCGAAGGGATAGTAATCACTCCATGAGTCAATAGAGCCGTCTTCTTTGAGGGTGACACGGACGGAACCGAGGTGGTCGGTAAGATTGTAATATCGCTGATTGGCTGAATTCAATTTTCCGACAAGTTCATTGCCATAGATATTGTAATGTTCCACCTGCCACGCGCCGGATAGCCGAATATACTCCGCGACGATCTTGCCGCCATTGAGCACGAATATCTTACTGCTGTCAAGCAAGGTTGCGCCGCTGTAGCGCAAATACTTGATCCTCTGCCCTCCGGCATCATACGCGAAGCGAATGATCTTTCCGTTTAGCAGCGTATCGGTGATCGGCATGTTGCGATAGTCGTAGCCGATCTTATTTTTTCCGTCCCGAAGCATATTGCCGTTATTGTCATACGTGTAACTCTGGACGAGCCCGCCCGAGACCGAGTTCAGCCGGTTAGGTTTGCTAGCGTCGTAGGCATACACCATGGCCGCCGCCGTGCTGCGCGTGAGTGTCTTGATATTCCCATTCGCATCGTAGGTGATCGCTTTTTCCGAGTAATCGCCGTATCCTCCGCCCGTTCCTGCCGAGATCACGCCGGGCTTAAGCGAAACCGTCGAGCCATTACTCGTAAAGCCTGCCTGAATGCGCATGCTGGTGTGGGATTGGATCGTAACATTCGAGCCTGCGGAGATCGTGATGTCTTTCAAATATGTGCTGTCGCCGGTGGAATTGGTATAGGTACCTGAAAGCGTTTGATTTTGTAAACTGAACGTCACAGGCGAAACGCTGACAGCATCGGTAAGACGATTGGCTTTATCGTAAGTGAAATTATAAGCTCCGGGGCTTCCCGCCGTGATCCATGCCATCTGCGCAATATTACCGTTGTACCGCGCGTTCAC
>JAEUSK010000122.1 GCA_016787925.1 bacterium
CTGAGCAATTGTTTATCGGCAAGAATTTTTTTTGCAATTTTCGCCGTCTCGACGCCGGAGTCGATGAGGCTGACCGGAGCGCCCATGATGCGGTCGATGGATTTCTGTATCGTCGCGCTGAGCAGAGGATAATGCGTACACCCGAGCACCAGCGTGTCAATCTCTGTTCCTTCAAACCGCCTGAGATATTCCCCGCTAATCTGCATCGTTACATCATGATCCAGCCAGCCTTCTTCTGCGAGCGGAACAAATAAACTGCATGCGTGTGAAAAAACTTCCGCTTCGGTATTCATGTTTTTTATCGTTTTGGGATACGCCTCGCTGTTGACCGTGGTTTGCGTTCCGATAATACCGATCCGTTTTTTCACACTGCGCCCGACCGCCGCGGACGAACCCGGCACAATCACGCCGATCACGGGTATCTTGAACATGTTGGAAATAAAATCCAAAGCCACGGCGCTGGCCGTGTTGCACGCAATAACGATCATCTTGACGTCATGTTCCAGTAAAAATAAACAGCTTTGCAATGTAAATGCCTTGATCGTGCGGTCGGATTTCGTGCCGTACGGCACACGCGCAGTATCGCCGAGATAGACGATGCGTTCATTGGGCAACTGGCGCATAACTTCTTTCACCACGGTCAAGCCGCCGATGCCGGAATCGAAAATGCCGATGGGTTGATCGCTGACGGTATGCGGAGTGTCCATCAAAGGGCTCGCCGCAGAATCCGGACGTGAGTTTGTCATAAGTTTTCCTTCGCTTCCTGGATATTCAGTTCCAGTTCTTTTATCTTCTGCTGTAAGTACTGCCTCTTCATGCCGAGTTTGGTTGCGGTCTGAGAAATATTCCAATTGTTGAGTTTCATCGATTCCATGATGAATTCACGTTCAAACGCCCGCACGACCCGCTGTTTGGCGTCCTGGAAACTCACGTCGCCCCGCTCAAGAATTTCTTTGATTCCCATCGGACTGAAATCGTCGCTTTTTTTCAGATCGTCATGCAGCAGATCTTTTGTAATTTCCTCGCCAGAACTAAGCACCACGCTGCGTTCAACCACGTTGATCAGTTCACGTACATTACCCGGCCAGTCGTAATCCATAAGTACTTTCATCGCATCATTTGAAAAGCGCGTGACATTAATTTTATGTTTTTGAGCAAATACGCTGAGATAATGTTTAGCCAGCAGCGGTATGTCGCCCGCGCGTTTACGTAAGGTCGGAACTTCGATCTCCACCACATTAATACGGTAATACAGGTCTTCACGGAACTGCCCCTCGCGAATAAACTTGGATAAGTCGCGGTGCGTCGCGCTGAGAATTCGTACGTCCACCTGAATGGATTCCGTGCCGCCGACACGTTCGAATTTTCTTTCCTGCAAAACACGCAGGACTTTGGCCTGCGTTTCGAGCGACATATCACCGATCTCGTCGAGAAAAAGAGTCCCGCCGTCCGCTAATTCAAATTTTCCCTGTTTCGCCGCAACCGCGCCGGTGAACGCGCCCTTTTCAAATCCGAAGAGTTCGCTTTCGATCAGCTCTTTCGGAATCGCGGCGCAGTTGATGGAAATAAACGGCCCTTTGGCGCGCAGGCTTTGGTCGTGAATCGTTTTAGCTACCAGTTCTTTGCCTGTGCCGCTCTCCCCGCGGATGAGCACCGTCACATTGCTCTTGCTGACCTTGTCAACAAGGTCGTACACCTGCCGCATCGGTTTGCAGTCGCCGACAAATCCGGTAAATCCTTTACTGATCTGAAGTTCTTTTCTTAGCTGCGCATTTTCGCGTTGAAGTAAAACCTGCTGAACGGCATGCCCGACCTGCGCGCGTAATTCTTCAATATCGTACGGCTTGGACATATAATTGAACGCGCCGGATTTGATCGCTTCGACGGCCATTTTTTCAGACCCATGCGCGGTGATCACGATCACCAAACTTTCGATTTTACGTTCTTTGACCTTTTTTACAAAATCAATTCCGTTCATGCCGGGCATAGACACGTCCGTCACTACGACATCGTAACTGTTATTGCCCATCAAATTCAAGGCGGAGAGCGCGTCCTCGGCTTCGGCGATACTGTAGCCTTCCGGCCTCAAGGCCTTCACCATACCATAGCGCGCGGCTTTTTCGTCGTCCACAATGAGCACGCCGATGGTTGACTGCAATGTGGAATCCGTTTGAATCGGTTCGCTCATATTTTATTTGGTTGAGTCAAGTGGAATATAAATTTCAAATGAAGTGCCGACGTCTTTCTGACTGCGTAAGATCAGTCTTCCTCCAATCGATTCGGTTTTATTTTTGACAATCGCCAGCCCCAAACCGGTGCCGGATGATTTCGTGGTATAAAAAGGCTTAAATATTTCTCCCATTCTCTCCGGACTGATGCCGGACCCGTTATCGGTGATCGCAATCTTGATACAACGTTTTTGATCAGGCAGTAATTGTGGAGTAAATTCTGCGGCCGGTTTTCTTTCCGTCGGTTGGATTGACTGAACAATCATCGGATCCAGTTTCCATTCGTTAAATCCGTCGGCGGGATCGGGAGGGTATAGAGTATCAACGATCATCACGCTCGATTGATTTTCCGACGTTGGCGCGTCAAACAGATCCGCTTCCCGCACTGTATAGCTTGCATAGAACATGAGCCGTCCGCCGTGTTCCATCGACTGTATCGCATTAATAATAATATTAAAAATGATCTCTTTCAAGTCTCCCTGCCGGGATTTGATCATCAGCGGCGTGTGTTCATATTTGGTATACAGCTTGATGCCCTTGCTGCGTGTTTCCTGGCGTAAAATGGTCAATATGTTGTCAATGATCTTGACCACGTCAATTTCACCCTCATCGGAATCATCCGTTCGGGCAAATTTGAGCAGCTGCCCTACCACTGTAGTCAGACGGTCAATTTCTTCCGTAATAATCTGCAGATCCATTAGTTCGTGATCTTTGCTGCCGCTTTTTTTCTTCTCATCCCTCAGCGATTGCACAATACTCTTGATCGAACTCAGAGGATTTTTTACTTCATGCGCAATGCTCGTTGCCAGCAAGCCAAGCGACGATAATTTATCGGCCTGGAATATTTTGGATTCCAGCTCGATACGCCGCTGAACTAATTCAATATTTTCGATCGCAATAGCTATCTGGCTGGAGAGGGTCAGCAGAATTTCTTTTTCTTCAAATGTAAATTCTTCATTGGTTTTCTTCTTACCGATGGCGAGCAGACCGACCAGATCATTTTCCAGGCTGATCCCGAGATAAATATGGTAAGGAATCTCAGATGAACGGAAATGAAAAATATTCATGCGCCGGGCTTCATACAAGCCGTTTCCCTTTTGAATGTTTTTGATTACGGGTTCCAGTTCGAATGTTTTTATATCGCCAAGGCTCTGCGCAATTGAATAATACATGCGTTCGGGATACACATGTTTGCCTAAGATAAACAATCCGACTTCCTCTACATTAAAAGCCTCAATGATTGCCGAATGAACCACTTTCAGCAATTCGTCCAAGTTGCCTGCGCTCACGATCTTTTCGCTGATCTTGCGAATCATAGATTGGTACAAATATTTCTGATTGAGGGCGTAGTACCCGGCGATACGGCGTATCAAATATTTGACCGGTTCATATAAAATGAACATCAGCGAGACGATCAGAATCTCCAGCATTTCAACGCTGAGATCAGGATTATCTTCTCCCATTTTCCGCAATGCTCGCGCTGCCACGATATATATACTCAAAAACGTTCCCGCAATTGTAATCAGCAGAAAGCGCCGCCGTGCCACCGTCGAGTAAAAAGGGTATTTGTACAAGAGATAGATCATTACCCCGGTTGGGATGAGCGAGGAAATCATCAATAAGCTCTTTAGGGATTTGTCCAATCGAACGTTTCCCGTTCCTCCGAAAAAATAGAAGTACAACAGCAAAGCCGAAATAATAAAAATAATAATCGTCTCGACCACGAAAAATTGCCGCCATTTTTCGTTTCGGCTCAACATGATAATTCGAATCGATAAAATCGCAGAAACCCAGAGCGCGATCACTATAAAAAAAATAAAGGCGGGAATAAAACTCATGTTCTCATCGAGAATACGCCTTCGTGAGTCTACGATCGTATATTGTCCGAAATAAATAATGAAAATAATGGGCAGATAAAAAAAGAGGGGGAATATTTTATAAAAAACGCCCTTTCGGCCAACCAGTTGATGAACATAATCCAGGAAAGAAGCGTGAACATGCACCACGACCGCCGGAAGAAACACAATACTGTACAGCGATATATAGCGTAATTCCGTGTATATTTCTTGCGCTGAACGGCCGAAAACCTGCTTGATGGTCAATGCAAAAAACTGGAACCCGTGCCATATCGTCAAAATAAGAACCATGAGCAAAAAAACATGTTCATGCATCAGCTTGTTCTTGCGCTTCAGTATTTCCCCGCTCAAAACGGCGTACAGGATCATGCCGACAAAAAAACCAAGCATGACGATCATATCATAGCCGAACATAGATTACCTTACGCGATGGATACCGCTGACATTTGCCCTGAATATTACGGCGCCTTGTTGATCCGTTCGATATACTTTCGCTCCGCCGTTAATCAGATCGCCGACAACTGCCGGCGATGGGTGGTTAAACATATTGAATTCCCCGCAGGAAATAACAGCAAACTTCGGCTGCACTTTCGACAGAAATGTTTGTGACGTCCCGTTCCACGAACCGTGATGCCCGACTTTTAATATATCACTTTGAAGCGTTTCCGAGTAGTCGCTTATTTCGGACAGGCTTGGGAGTTCGGCATCCCCCATAAACAGCGCCTTGACGCCGCGATACCTGAGCTGGAAGACAAGAGACGAGTTATTTGTTCCCGCGGGCGCCGGCGTGTTTTCGGAAACAAACTGCTTCCCCGGATGCATGAAATATAACGCAACATCCTTATCAATTGCAAGCGCGTCCCCGGCGCGCATGATGCGGCGTGGAATACGGCGCCGTTCTATTTCGCACAGAATGCTATCGTACACATCAGATCGGTAAAATTGTCCTGGGTCAATCACATTCCCGACGGTAAAATGTTTCAGCAGATAAAACATGCCTCCGATGTGATCGTCATGCGGATGCGACATGATCAGATAATCAATGTGATGGACGCCGATTTTCCTCAAATAAGGCGCCACGACCCTTTCGCCCTGATCAAAATGTTCATTGCAATCCCCGGCATCAATAAGAATCGTTTTATTTTGAGGAGTTCGAACCACTGCAGCGTCGCCTTGTCCTACATCAAGAAATATAATCTCGAGTGGTTGTTCGGAACTCCAGACCGGCCTCCACATGAAAATAGCAATCACGGCCAACCCTGCAATCATGCCGTATTTTCTGATCTTTAGAGCATGCCATGTAAGAAAATAAAATAGAATAGTGTAAAATATCAGCATGCTCCACAAATTCATCTTGTAAAATTCCATGTAGGCAAACGGCATTTTTGACGACCATTCGGCGATCTTGACCATCAGCAGGATAGACAACTCGTTGACGTTGGCGAACCATTGCGCAATTGTAATCGAGAATGTGCCGATAATGGCCGATATAAAACCAATTCCCATCACAAAACTGGATAAGGGAACGATCAGTACATTCGCCGCAAGCGCAGCCAGCGGGATTTTATAAAAATAATAGGCGGTAAAAGGTATTGTTCCTATCTGGGCGGCAACAGATACGAGAAGTAACGCGAGTATTTTTTCACTGAGACTCATGTGTCCTGACTGAAAAAAACCAAATCGTTTGCATGCCGTTTCCAGTTTGGGATAGATCAGCACTATGGACAATACAGCCGTGAAGGATAACTGCAGCCCGATATCAAACAAAGCTAGCGGCTGCATGAAAAGAATAATTATTAAAGAAACAAAAAGACTGTTGATAATGTTTCCCCTTACCTGCCGGAGAGTCCCAACTAAAACCACAGCGGCCATAATTCCTGCACGCACCACCGACGGAATAAAATCGGCAACGCCCATATAAACGGCGAGACAGGCTAGAGTAAAATAAATCCTGAGATTATAAGGCAGCCTGATAAAACTAAAAAATCCGAACAGCAGCGCCGTGACAAAAACGATATGAAGTCCGCTGATAGACAATATGTGAATCGTACCGCTATAGGAGAAATATTCCAGAACCTCACTTGGAATTTCTCCGCGTTCACCCACGAGTAAACCGGTTAGAATCGAAGCGCTCAGCGGCGATAATGTGGAATTATTCAGCTCGGAAACGTAATGCTTAATGGGATGAATAAAATATTTCAGGATCGGGTTCGATTCCGTGTGTCGCGTTGCGTTCACTTGCCCCGGTTCGCTTAAGTACATTAACCCGTAAATATCCTGAAAAGCAAGGTATTGCGCATAATCAAACTCACCCGGGTTTCTTTCATTCCTTGGAGCAAATATGCGGCCGTATAAGGTCAGTTCCTCTCCGTAGCGGATCGGCATACGAGCCTGGTCACGCAGCGTGATGAGTAATTGGCCGGTGCTCGGATATCCTATATGCTGAGTCACACGGATAGATCGCGCCTCAAAGACAAAACGAATATTGCCTTTGATCGCCTGCGGGTCACGGCTGACAATGCCTTTTACTTCAACTTCCCGGCCTAATTGATTAAAATGTGAAATGTGGGATGATTCGAATTTTCCTGATGGATAACGGGCGGAAATTAGAAAGAAAACTCCGGAAATAAAAAACAAGAAGGCGAGCATCCTCATGTGACATCGAAGAAGAGCTGCTCCGGTTATCAGGCCGATTGCGGCAAGAGAAAATATGAGGGAATGACCCGCAACAAAACGACTTGAGATGCCGGTGTACCGAATGATAAGTATGATCAGAATAAAAAGGAGTACAACTTTGACGGCAGGATACAAACGCAGCGGATCGCGAGTTTGTTCCATTATAAGATCCCTAAATCGTCTTTACGCAGCCATCCTACTTTACCGTCCCGCAATTTGATTTCAAACCAGTCGGCTTTTTCCGAACGAATCTGAACTTTGGTCCCTTCATGCAATACAAAAACAATGCTTCCGGCTTTATCCGGCTCGCTTTTCACATCGGCTACGGCATTCAAAATAATTGCTTCCTGAGTTTTCGCGCGTGCATATATGCCGGCGCCAAAATTGATTGTACAAAATAATAGATAAATTCCGATAGTTGTTATCAGTGTTCTGAAAAAGCGCCGGTACGTCCCGCGGATTTTTCCAAGCAGGTTCAATCCTACAAAAACATACCAGCCCAGAAGACTCATTATCGCCCACGTGTTTATCGACAAAGAGCGCATTATTTTTTTTGAGATATCATATATAAAAAAATCAGGGGGAGTAATAATTTTATCCTTCAGATACAGTTGCGTCAATTCAAGATTGAACGCTATGTCCTCATCGGAAGGATCAAGCCTTATGGCTTTTTCATAATAAAACACGGCATAGCCGTATTTTTTCATTTTAAAGTAGGTGTTTGCCAAATTATAAAAAAGTTCTTTCGATGAATAACCCCCGTCGACGAGCTGTTGATACAGAATCTGCGCATCGGAATATCGTTTTTTCTCATAGGAAAGGTTGGCTTTAGCGAAAAGATCTTCCGAAGAGATCGAGATGCCCTGTCCATTCAAAACATTTGCCGTCAGGATTATTGCCAGAAGCGTGTAAATGATATTCTTCATTGGATTATATGGCCTTGTCCATATTCAGAATAGCTGAACGAATGCGGTTATACGCTTCATCGATTTTTTCTTTAGACTTGCTTTCCGGAGCAAAACGCGCTTCGTCGCACATGTGCAAGCAATCCAAATATTCTTTGATCAATGCTTCGTCAACTCTTTTTTCTCGGAATCGCTCTTCCAGCTGTTCTTTCATGAGACTTGCTTCCGGAATTTTTAATTTGTCCGCAACTAAGCCGCTCAGCGTTTTAGCAATTTCAGAATAGAAAGTATCCACTTTATTATCCTTCATTAATTTTTCTGCGGCTTTCAGGCGTTTTTTGGCCAACGGGCTGGCTTTCCTATATTTCATTCCTTCAACGTCCTGTAACGATCTTGCCCGTCTCTTCAAAAATAGATTTCCACCCAGCCACGCGCCTGCCGGAAAGATCCACAGAAGAATGAACCACCAGCTGTAAACAAAACTTCGTTCGCTTTGAAACCAATCGTCTACGTCGGACTTAATAAATCGAATGTCTTTCGATAAAAGCGCAATCTCCTCTTTCGAGAGTCCCGCGCCGCTTGCAATGCCGCCGGCGCCCGCCGTTATATTTAACGTATGCGGCGTTGAAGATTTTGTGATATATTTATTGGCAGCCGGATCAAAATAGGACAGCAGATACGGCGGGATCTCAAATTGTCTGCTCGCGCGCGGAACAGCTACGTATTCGAATGTTTTCTTCCCGCTGATTAGGTTTCCTTTTTTATTGATCTCGTCCGACGACTTCGGATCGTATTTCTCAAAATCATCAGAAAACGGATTGGATGGAGTTTCCGCGGACATGATATTTCCAGTACCGCTGATCTCTACTTTATAAACCACAGCCTCACCGGTCTTGAGTGACGCCTTATCGACGGAAGTTGTGACCTCAAAATTACCAACCAACCCGGTGAAGTTCGCCGGTTTTTCCGGAGGCAGTTCATTTACTTTGATTTCAACGGAATTGGAAACGAGTTTCGTTTGCACCACCTGCCCGAACGGATCGCCAAACGGCGAAAAAAAATCATCGAACATATTGCTGCGCCCTTTTTTGGCAATGCGCAGTTCACAGTCTATTTCTGCCGGATCGATGCTTAATGTTCCCGAATGCGTAGGAAAGACCGCAGTTCTTTTGATTGTAAAAGTAGAATACGTAACGCCGTTTAGAACTTCGCGCTCCGGCTCCAATGGCTGTTTTATCGGAAAATCTTCCGCCCAGAATCCGGTGAAATTCGGAGTTTTCGTCGGTGAATATTGCGTAATATTTACGCGTGTATAGATTTTCAGGTAAACCATGATCTGTTCGCCGACATAAGCTTCTTTTTTAGCAGGAACGATCGCCAGAAAAACATCTTTTGATAGCGAAGCGTTCTGATTTCCTGAAACCGTGCCTGCCGGAACGACTTCGATTGTGAGCGGCTGTGTGGTATAAGCTCTTCCGTTATTTTCAACACTGATCGACGGTATCGTCCATTTGCCGGCCTCTTTAGCGCGCAATAAGAACTGATAACTTTTCGACTCGCTTTTCTTGCCGTTGAT
>JAEUSK010000124.1 GCA_016787925.1 bacterium
AAAGCCAATCATAGTAATTTTTAGTGTTTTATTTCTGGCATCCAACGCTCATGCGCAGAATGTACATGTAGTTTCTTTTCAGGAACTTGTCACATGTTTAAACAAACAGAACGACACCACTTACGTATTTAATTTCTGGGCGACGTGGTGCAGTCCTTGCGTAGAGGAATTGCCGCATTTCGAAGCGATGAATGAAAAATTTCGGAATGAAAAAATAAAGATCCTCTTGGTGAGCCTCGATTTCAAATCGCAGCTCGAATCCAAAGTAAAGCCGTTCATTGTAAAGAAAAATATCCGTTCGACGGTGCTTCTTTTGGATGAACCCGACGCCAATTCATATATTAACGAAGTCAGCCCGGAGTGGTCCGGTGCGATTCCTGCAACTTTGATAGTTAATTCGAAGAAAAGACTACGAATGTTTTATGAGAAGAAATTTTCGTTAGAAGAACTTCAATCCGTGATACAATCCATAATTGAAAGGAATTAAATATGAAAAAAAATAGCATTGCCTTTATATTTGCAATTCTGCTCTTTGCCGGAAATAGCTTTGCGCAGGGCTATAAAGTTGGAGATAAAGCGCGCGACTTTAATTTGAAAAATGTGGACGGGAAAAATGTTTCGCTCAAAGATTACGGGGACGATGTCAATGGATTCATCATCACCTTCACCTGCAATCATTGTCCTTATTCTAAAGCCTATGAGGACCGAATCATAGCATTGGACAAAAAATTCGCTGCTCTCGGATATCCTGTAATTGCAATCAATCCGAACGATCCGTCGGACTATCCGGAAGACTCGTTCGACAATATGATCAAACGCGCAAGAGAGAAAAAATTTACCTTTCCTTATCTCGTGGACGAAACACAGGAGATTGCCAGAACGTACGGCGCCTCGCGCACGCCGCATATGTATGTTCTTCAAAAAAAATCAGGCGGCCTTGAGGTTGTTTACATAGGCGCCATTGATGACAATACGGAAAACGCCGATGCTGTAAAAAATAAATATGTGGAAGCGGCGATAGACGCGCTGATTAAAGGACAGAAGCCATCTGTGAGTTTTACCAAAGCGATTGGTTGTTCGATCAAGTGGAAAAAGAGCTGAGGGAAGCTCTACCATTAGACTGGAAGATACAAAACTTAATTCTGAAGGCGTTTTATTTGGTATGCCTAAGCATAAAACCAAGTCCCAAACTGATAAATTGATACGATTTTCCGTGGAATGATTTATGGGCATAGTTCACTGAGGCAAAAAGGGTCGTTGATGGCACTGCCAGTGAAGCGCCTGTGCCAAATAAATACCCCCATCCGAGATTTGATTTTTCGGTTCCTTGGTCGTTTGAAGAAATGCGTAAAAACGCAGGGCCAAGATCTCCGCGGATAAATAAGCCGGAACCAATTTGTCCGTCGAGATAATGGAAAACGCTGAACGACGGCTGATAATTTTCAATCTGGAGCTTTTCACTATAAGCGCTGTAACGATCGATATCGATCTGCATCACGACGCCGATTAAAGTTAATTTTCCGTGTCCAAAGTAATAGCCAACGGCATCAAGATGTAATGGAACGTGCGCTGATTGCGGAACGCGGGAAGCAAAAGACGCCCGGCTGGCAAGAGGCTCCGTGTATTTTGGAAACATATAATTCACGCTGCCATAGAAATAGCGAGGTTTTACTTCCTGTGCAGTGATATCATGACAATAAACCGATATCCAGGCTGCAAAAACAATTGAGAACAATTTCATATTCACCATCTCCGCTACAGATTGAAGCTATATACTTGATCACACCGATTATGTTTCAAAAATAAATATGCTACCTCAAATGGCATTCCAAGCAAAATTTTTAAATAACACATAAGATAATTATGATTCGCTATCTTGTATTTGTTTTATTCTTCGGTCTTTGCGCTTGTGAACAAACAACTGGCGTTTATGTCAACAGGCAGGATATCAACGATGTTGTTTTATCCGCAGGATTCCATACGGAGTCAGCCAGAATGAGTAACGGAAATGATTTACTTTACGGATTGTGGGTTCCGGTCATTCCACAAAATAAAAAAGTTCCGCTCGTTATTGCATTACATTATGCAGGCCCTGCAACGCCCTATCGTGGAAACAATTACATGCAGATTTTGGTGCAACCCGCACTATCAGGATTGGGGGCTATTATCGTTGCGCCGGATGCACCGGGAGAATCATGGGTAGATAAAAAAAGCGAGCAAGTGATAATGTCTTTTATATCCACGGCCATAGACGAATGGCCGGTGGACCGTCAGAGAATTATTATTACCGGATATAGTATGGGAGGTATCGGGACGTGGTACTACGCCGATAAATATTCCGATATTTTTTTTGCAGCGATTCCGATGGCATCAGAGCCTGTCGGATTTCTGACCGGGCAAGTTCCGCATTATGTCATTCAAGGGCAGCATGACGAACTCTTTGGTACAGCTTCCGTTCGCCGTGCAGTTGAAGTCATGCATTCAAAGAACCGACGCGCTGAGCTCGTGATCGCAGATGGATTGGGCCACTATGAGGCTAACTCCTATGTATCTTATTTGCAGCAAAGCATCGCGTGGATTACTGACACGACGGTTTCTGAAAAACCAACTCTCCGGAATTAAATTGCTATACCAGTATGTTTCTCAAAGCCTTCTCCAAATCGGAATATACAAATGAATACCCGTTTTTCAGAAGCTTTTCCGGTACGGCTTTTTGGCCGGTCAGGAGGTACTTTGCAAATTCACCGACAGCCAATTTCAATACGAATCCGGGTACCCGCATCAAGGAAGGGCGGTGCAAAACTTTGCCGAGTGTTTTACAGAAATCATTCATCGTGACCGGGTTGGGCGCCGTGAGATTAACTGCGCCGGAAATTTTGTCGTTCACCAAAACAAATCGAATACTGCCAATTACGTCATCCCGATGGATCCACGGAAACCATTGCTTGCCGGAGCCTAGCGGTCCGCCGACAAAAAATTGAAACGGCAAAACCATCTTCTCCAGCGCGCCGCCGCCCTCACCGAGCACTATTCCGATTCGTACGCATGCAACCCGAACACCTAATTTATCTGCGCGGTGAGCTTCCTGTTCCCAGTTCTCGCTCAGCGTTCCCAAAAAATCAGTTGACGCTGGATACAATTCCGTAACAATATCCTCATGGACATGCCCATAATATCCCACTGCGCTTGCGTTGATCAGAACAGACGGCCTAACGGATGCTTTTTCAATCGCTTGAACAATTACTTTTGTTGCGTCAATTCGGCTGCTGCGTAATAATTGCTTTTGAGATTTGCTCCATCGTTTAGCGGCTAAGGATTCCCCGGCCAGATTGATCACGGCATCCGAGCCGTTAATAGAACTGTACCAATCCCCGGGTGATCGTGCATCCCATTGGAGTGCAGTCACCGAAGTGGCGAACTGATTTATTGACTTGCCGGGATTTCGCGTCAGTAAGACAACCTGATGTCCGTCCGCCAATATTTTTTCAATCAGTTTATTCCCTATAAATCCGGTTGCACCGGCCAAGACAATTTTCATAATAGTATTCCTCTTTCAGACTATTTGAAGTTACATCATTTAGATGAAAGCGCAACACGATTTTTTGCGTAGAATCTAGATTGTTGTTTTTGCATTCTAAAACTGTTATTATTCACACGCTAAATCAAATTCAATACTTCACTGAAGCACAAATCATAAGCCTTTTGCGAGGGAGTTATTCTAAATGACCGAAAATGATATCATTAGTCTAATCGCAAAAGAAATATCCATTGCTGAACGAAATATTCAGGCAACCGTCGGACTGCTCGATCAGGAAAATACAGTTCCCTTTATCACGCGCTACCGAAAAGAAGTTACAGGCAGTCTGGATGAAAATCAAATTCGTGATATTCACGAAAAGGTAACGTACTATCGGGCATTGGAGGCGCGTAAGGAAGCAGTTTTAAGATCAATTGAAGAGCAAGGTAAGCTAACGGACGAACTTAAGAAAAAGATTGAGGCTGCGACTAAATTGCAGGAAGTAGAAGACCTCTATTTGCCTTACAAACCAAAACGACGTACGAAAGGGACCATCGCCAAAGAAAAAGGACTTGAACCGCTTGCCTTGATGATACTTGCTCAGGAAGAAGTACAGGGTTTTGTAGATGATTTTGCGAGAGACTTCATCGATGTCGAGAAAAAAGTTGAAACCGTCGAAGAGGCTCTTCAAGGAGCGCGGGACATTATCGCAGAAATAATCAGTGAAGATGCGGAGGTACGAAAGGACATACGGGGCTTTACCAAAGATGAAGGAATTCTGGCCTCAGAAAAAAAGGCGGAAAACGACAAAGATTACGAAATGTATCATGATTACGAAGAGGCCATTGGCAAAATGCCTCCCCATCGCATTTTGGCGGTCAATCGCGGCGAACGAGAGGACCGGCTTCGTGTGAAGGTTTCCGTCGATGAAGAAGCCTGTTGCAATAAGATCGGCTGCCGATATATAAAGAAACAAAAATCGATCTTTCGCGAACAAGTTGTCGAAGCCATTCAGGAAGGCTATTACCGCTTGATTGCGCCTTCAATCGAACGGGATGTACGCAGCGAATTCACCGAAAAAGCAGAGGAACATGCGATCAGTGTGTTTGGAACGAATCTGAAAAATTTGCTTCTCCAGGCTCCGACCAAAGGTAAGATTATCATGGGAATTGATCCGGGGTTCCGCTCAGGCTGTAAAGTTGCCGTGATCGACGAAACCGGTAAGTATCTCGCCGGGGATACAATTTATCCGCACGAACCGCAGAAAGAAATTCTTGCTTCGATAAAAATTATAAAGAATTTCGTTAAAAAATATCAAGTGACAGTCATTTCGATAGGAAACGGCACAGCGTCGCGGGAAACCGAGTCCATGGTCGCAGATATTATTGCCGATTTAAAAAAAGAGAACGGGGAACTGGAGTTGGTCTATACTATCGTAAGTGAAGCCGGCGCATCGGTATATTCCGCATCGAAGATTGCGCAGGAGGAATTTCCGGAACTTGACGCATCGCAGCGTGGTAATATTTCTATCGCAAGGCGTTTGCTCGACCCACTTGCAGAACTGGTCAAGATCGATCCCAAATCTATCGGCGTGGGACAATATCAGCATGATCTCAATCAGAAACGTTTAACCGACACGTTAACTTCCGTCGTGGAATCGGCGGTAAATTATGTTGGCGTCAATCTAAATACGGCTTCCGCGTCACTGCTGACCTATGTTTCCGGGCTTTCTTCAAAAACGGCTGCATCCATTATTCGTTTTCGCGATGCCAAAGGTAAATTTGTTCGGCGGGAACAATTGTTAGAGGTCAGCGGTATCGGCCCGGCTGCTTTTCAGCAATGCGCAGGTTTTCTTAGAATTCCTGATGGAGAGAACACCCTGGATAACACATCCATTCATCCGGAGTCGTACCAAGCTACGGAAAAATTGCTCAGTAAATTTAACGTCGTCGACCCAAAGTTAGCAGGAAATGTGCTCGAACTTCAACTCAAAAACTCCAAAGTACCACTTGAAAATATTGCAGATGAAGTCGGCGTGGGCGTTCCGACTTTAAAAGATATTCTTGAAAACTTAAAAAAGCCCGGGCGCGATCCGCGAGAAGAGATGCCAAAACCCATATTCAAATCGGACGTGCTGAAAATGGAAGACCTGCGTGAAGGCATGACGCTCAAGGGGACGGTTCGTAATGTAGTGGATTTCGGCGCATTCGTTGACATCGGAGTTAAGCAGGATGGCCTCGTCCATATAAGCCAATTATCAAATAAATTTGTCAAAAACCCGATGGAAGTAGTTGCCGTGGGCGACGTCGTGGACGTAAAAGTTATGGGTATCGATATAGCCAAGGGGCGAATTCAATTGACGATGAAGATGTAAAGTGTTAAATTTTCATGGCCTCAAAAGATTTTAAAACGGAGAACAATATGCGACTCTTGCTAATCAGCAATTCAACCAATTACGGCGGCGGATTTCTTGATCACTGCGCCGATGAGATCAAAAACTTTCTTGGACCGATCAAATCCATTTTGTTTGTCCCTTATGCTTTGAACGATCTGGACGGTTATGCGGCAAAGACCCGTGAGCGTTATGTAAAAATGGGAATTGAAGTTCGTTCCATTCATGAGTTCAAAAATCCTACAGAAGGCGTGAAATCCGCTTCAGCAATTCATATCGGGGGAGGAAATACATTTCGCTTGTTAAAACGAATGTACGATGAGAGAATAATTACGGCCATACGAGAAAAAGTTAAAAATGGTATGCCTTATATCGGGGCAAGCGCCGGAACCAACGTCGCGACTGTATCAATCAAAACCACCAACGACATGCCGATTGCCTATCCGCCGACGTTTGACGCCCTTGGGCTCGTGCCTTTCAATATCAATCCGCATTACATCGATCCCGATCCGAATTCCACGCACCAGGGCGAGACGCGCGAACAGCGCATCAATGAATTTCACGAAATGAACGATACGGTGGTTGTGGGTCTGCGAGAAGGGGCTTGGCTTCGCATCGAAGGCGCATCTGTTATGCTTGGAGGGATCAACGGTGCGAAAATTTTCAAAAAAAATGAAGTTCCGTCCGAATTCGAGCCGGGTGCGAACCTGGATTTTCTGTTGAAGTGAGAAAAATTATTTTTTCGAGATCTCATGCCGTGACCGGATTTAATCATAGAACAGGTGTAAGTCATTTGTTTTGTTATAATCTCCGAATGCACTAGTATAACAAATTATGAATGTAAACGACGGTCATCTCTTGTCTCTATATTCCTTGGGGGGGACAAACAAGGATGAATCCGCAGGCTGATTCCCACCTGTAAGAGAAATCATTTGATATGTTACTGCTCCATTTCCAGTTGAAGCCCAGTCCGGCATTCGCAGATTACCAAAACTTTTCATGGGGCCAAATGTGTATTTGTATTCCGGTACGCTCCATACCAAGGGTTCTTTTTTAGCATTCAATATTATCCAGCCTCCCATCTTTCCGTCAGGGCCATAAAACTCTAACTGACGAGAATCTCTAAATTCACCTTTTCCAATCCGTACTTCATAGAATGGATTTCCCACAGCTATACCCTTGGCAATTCGAACAATGTGAAACGGGGCTCTGTTCTTGTATGCCTTGGATTGTTGTTCCGTAGCTACTGAAAATACACCGTCAGTAACATTCCAGTTATTTTCCGGACTGTATACACGTATCCTGTGATAAATCTCGCTCTTCATTTCTATCCACGAAAAAGGATCAACAAGGTCCAGAATTTCATCTTCTCTGTATGAATCAACCCGATTCCAGAAATGCCAATCGTGAACAAAGTGAATACTCTTCATTTCAGCCCATATTTTCAATCCTCCCATTGTTTCTACCATAGCCTTTGCTTCAGCTACAGCTTCAGGCTCGCCTCTTATTTCCGATTTTGTACTTTGGCAGTAGATGTTTTTAAATGATAAGATAAAGGCGATGCCTACTATTCCACGAATTATGTAAGATTTCATTTTCTACTCCTTTTGTTTCTAAGTTCAAACTTAAGGCTAACTGATTACACCGGAATTAAGGTTTGGTTTTATTTATGAATTTCTGAGGAGGGACAAACAACGATGAGTCCGGAAGTTGATTGCTGCCGCTCACTGAAATCATTTCATAACGTGTCAATCCGTTGTCGTATACACCCCAGGAAGGAATCCACAGATTGCCAAACCGCTTTAACGGCCCAAGCGTGTACCTGTACTCCGTCGTTGCTTTGACTATCGGTTCTTTGTTCGCGTTTAGTATGATCCATCCGTGCATGACCCTGTCAGCGCCAAAAAACTCCAACCGACGAGTTTGCGGAATGTCTCCCTCACCAAATCGAATTTCATAACTTGAGTCACCAATGGCCACAGCTCTAACCAATCGATAGAAATTAAAAGGCGCTCTTTCTAGCGAGCTTTTAAAAACATTTTCGTTGCCGTACGCAAAATTGCCATTGTTGTAAGACCAATATTTGCCTTCAATACTATACGCCCGTATAGCAAGATTAATTTCACTTTTTCTTTCCACCCAAGACCGGGGACCTGTCAGATCCAGAATTTCATTTTCAATATAGGAATCAACTCGATAGCAGGGATACCACTCATGGACAAAATGGATACTTTTTAATTGAGCCCAAATCTCAACTCCACCCATCGTTTCAACCATTGCGATGGCTTCTGCTACCGCTGAAGAGTCGCCTCGGATGTTACCATGTTTTTCCTGAGTATAAGCAAGCTGTCTACAGGATAAAATTAAACAGAAATAAATTAAAATTTTCATAGATCACCTTTCTAAGTAGGATAACGCCTGTGCGAATAAATGTAACCAACTCTGTCAGCTCTTTCGCTTCAAATGCGGCAAATGAATCGGCATGCGTCATATTCTTTTTGCTACTCATGCAATTTTAATTGGCAATTTTCAGAGTGATCAACGATTATTTGATTCATACTGCTGTTACTGGTCTCAAACGCTTCGTGAAGCTCTTGTCAACAAGGGAGAAACATCAAGCTGCCGGGCGAAAGCTGGAAAGCTTTGAATGTAAAAAAAAATTAATGGTAAACACAAAAGTTAATCGTTGGGGCTTGGGGGATATTGGGTGGTCAAATAGGAGATAGGGACCTACCGACTGCGCTAGGTGCGGGATACGTTCTGAAATCTTGCAGCATAGGCAGATGGCGACATGCCGGTCAATTTCCTGAAGCTCCGGTTGAACGAAGACTTGCTGTTAAAACCAGAACTGAAGGCAATGCCTAGCAGAGTGTCATCGGATCGAACGGAGATCAATTCTTGAGCTTCATGAACCCGATAGGTATTAATAAAATCAGTAAACGATTGGCCCAGCGTTTCGTTTAATACCGATGAGAGAGCCCTAACTGATACACCAAGTCGGGCGGCAATATCGGAATACTTTAAATTGCTATCGCGGTACAGCTTTTCGGACTCCATCAGTCTCTTCAATCGGGTCACCATCGCTTCATGCGACGACGGATGTGTACTGTTGCCCAATCCCGTCGCCCTACGATAAAAGAGATGTTGTGGTCCGACAATTCCAAGATAAGTCAGGACATATATAATGACGAAAGACAGAAGCGTTGATATTTCCTGTGAATCTAACGTGTGACTATGAGTTACAAATTGGTAGGTTGCGGCAAAGAACCCCACTACCGTATCCAAAAGGACAATTGAAAGCAGAATCTTAAGCCCTACCGGGACTGGTCGTACCTGCCGAATAAGCCGAAAGGATAAAATCAAGTAAACGACGATCTGGAGCGTATATAGCAGGTTATACATCATTCTTCCGGCTTCGGCATGAGCTCCAGGCGAAATAGCTTCTTGAAATTGCCTTATCCATGGATGGAAAAAACTCATGTTGGCTGCTA
>JAEUSK010000125.1 GCA_016787925.1 bacterium
AAAGCCAATCATAGTAATTTTTAGTGTTTTATTTCTGGCATCCAACGCTCATGCGCAGAATGTACATGTAGTTTCTTTTCAGGAACTTGTCACATGTTTAAACAAACAGAACGACACCACTTACGTATTTAATTTCTGGGCAACGTGGTGCAGTCCGTGCGTAGAGGAATTGCCGTTTTTTGAAGCGGTGAATGAAACATATAAAAAAGAAAAACTTAAAATTATCTTAGTCAGCCTGGATTTCAAGTCGGATCTTGAAAAAAAAGTGAACCCGTTCGTTGTCAGGAAAAATATTCGATCGACGGTGCTTTTACTGGATGAACCCGACGCCAATTCATATATCAACGAAGTCAGCCCGGAGTGGTCGGGCGCGATTCCCGCAACTTTGATCGTTAATTCGAAGAAAAAACTACGAATGTTTTATGAGAAGAAATTTTCGTTAGAAGAACTTCAATCCGTGATACAACCCATAATTGAAAGGAATTAAATATGAAAAAAAACAGCATTGCCTTTATATGTGCCATTCTGCTGCTTGCCGGAAATAGCTTTGCGCAGGGTTATAAGGTTGGAGATAAAGCGCGGGACTTTAACTTGAAAAATGTAGACGGAAAATATGTGTCGCTGAAGAATTACGGGGACGACGTCAATGGATTCATCATCACGTTCACCTGCAATCATTGCCCTTATTCTAAAGCCTATGAGGACCGGATCATTGCATTGGACAAAAAATTCGCCGCTCTGGGATATCCAGTAATTGCAATCAATCCGAACGATCCGTCGGACTATCCCGAAGACTCGTTCGACAATATGATCAAGCGCGCAAAAGAAAAACAATTCACGTTTCCCTACCTCGTGGACGAAACACAGGAGATCGCCAGAACGTACGGCGCAACGCGCACGCCGCATATGTATGTCCTTCAAAAAACATCAGGCGGCCTTGAGGTGGTTTACATAGGCGCCATTGATGACAACACCGAGAATGCCGATGCTGTAAAAAATAAATACGTGGACGCGGCGATTGACGCGTTGATGAAAGGACAGAAGCCGTCTGTAAGTTTTACCAAAGCGATTGGTTGTTCGATCAAGTGGAAGAAGAGTTAAGAGCAGAGAAGAGCAAAACTAAATCATAATTTTATTTTGTTAGAATATTTCTCAGGGCTTTCTCAAGATCGGAATAGAAGAACTGATACTTATTGTTCAATAACTTATCCGGCACGGCTTTTTGGCCGGTCAGGAGGTACTTTGCAAATTCGCCGACGGCCAATTTCAATACAAATCCGGGGACGCGCATGATAGAAGGACGGCCCATGACTCTGCCGAGTGTTTTGCAGAAATCATTCATCGTGACCGGGTTGGGCGCCGTCAGATTAACTGCGCCGGAAATGCTATCGTTCACCAAAACAAATCGAATACTGCCAATTACGTCATCCCGATGGATCCACGGAAACCATTGCTTACCGGAGCCCAGCGGTCCGCCGACAAAAAATTTAAACGGTAAAACCATCTTTTCCAGCGCGCCGCCGCCGTCACCCAGCACTATTCCGATTCGTACGCATGCAACGCGAACACCTAATTTATCTGCGCGGTGAGCTTCCTGTTCCCAGTCCTCGCTCAGCGTTCCCAAAAAATCAGTTGACGCTGGATACAATTCCGTAACAATATCCTCTGGGACATCTCCGTAATATCCCACTGCGCTTGCGTTAATCAGAACAGACGGCCTAACGGATGCCTTTTCAATCGCTTGAACAATTACTTTTGTTGCGTCAATTCGGCTGCTGCGTAATAATTGTTTTTGAGCTTTGCTCCATCGTTTAGCGGCTAAGGATTCTCCGGTCAGGTTGATTACGGCGTCTGCGCCATCGACAGCAGTAAACCAATCTCCGGGTGAATGCGCATCCCATTGGAACGCTTCGACCGAATGGCCGAACGCAAGCGCTGCTTTGGTTGGCCGGCGTGTGAGGATTACAATGTGATGTTCATCGGCTATTAAGGCGTCGATCAACTTCCGGCCGATAAATCCGGTTGCTCCCGCTAAGACGATCTTCATAGGAGACATAGTTTATTGGTTGATGATAGCCATTCGATCACCATGGAATATTTCTTGAATGGCGTTATATCGGTAATCGAAAATATCCTGCAATTGATGACGGATCAAAAGCGTATGAGCCACTCTGCCCAATGGGCCAAATGGAAGCCGATAATGTACCAGATCGGTCATCTCGGTAATTCCGTTGACATCATTAAATATGTGCGCGTGATACCAAAATGAGTATGGTCCGCGGATCTGTTCATCCACAAAAAGAAATGGAGCATTATAATCTTTGATTTCCGTCTTCCACCGGATAGGAATAACAAACCAGCGTATCGTATAGTCAATTAATGCGCCCGTTTTCATGACCATCGGCGTTGGCGTCTTTATAGCAAAGGTTAACCATGGTGGCGTTATCTTTGACAAGTTTTCGGGAGATTCGAAAAATGAAAAAACCTCAGCCAAAGGCCGGTGTATCAATTGAGTTCTTTTTAGAATATAAGCTTTCATCGAAGAAAATGAAATAATTCTTTATGGCGTTTGAAACGGAATATAGTCTGATTCCATGATCATTCAATACGTTAATCTACGTAAATTTCATGCGCTTGTATTTTTACACCAAAACTCTTATTATGCATCCGCTTATTTTTGTCATTTGTTTTCAGCAGCACTCATGGCATGACTTTCACAATTAAGGGAGCTTTCTTACATGACCGAACCTGACATGATACGATTTATCGCAAAAGAGTTATCTATTTCTGAACGAAATATTCAGGCAACCGTCGGACTGCTCGATGAGGAAAATACAGTTCCCTTTATCACGCGCTACCGGAAAGAAGTTACAGGCAGTCTGGAT
>JAEUSK010000147.1 GCA_016787925.1 bacterium
GGGAAACGGCGCGCGAAATGGCAAGATACAAGCCTGCGACGCTGGTTCATCCCGGACGGCACGTAACCTGGTACGGAGACGACGCACAGCGCAGCCGCGGCATTGCCTTGCTTAACGCTCTTCTAGGAAGCTGGGGCCGCACGGGCGGGTTTTACACACCGGTGAGCATGGACGTTCCAAGTTATCCGTACCCTCCGTATCCGAAATCAGATAAAGGCAAAGTTGATAATCCCGATCACAAATATCCGTTCGCGCATGAAACCATCACGACCGGAATCCGCGAAGCAACGATCACAGGCAAACCATATCCTATCAAGGGATGGTTCATCTATGCGACCAACTTACTTCACGCACTGCCAAACGAAGAAGAAACGATTAAGGCAATACAGAATTTAGATCTGATGGTCGTTGTGGATGTGATTCCGAGCGAGATCGCCGGATGGGCGGATGTTGTGCTGCCGGAATCGGTATATCTGGAGAGGCATGACGATATAAATGTGGAATGGTTCCGCGAGCCGTTTATTGCTCTCCGTCAGCCGGCCGTCGAATCGCCGAACGAGCAGAAACCAAATTGGTGGATGGCGAAGAAACTTGCAGAAAAATTAGGGCTGGGAGCGTATTATCCGTGGAAACATATCGACGAATATCTCGAAACGCGTTTATCGAATGCAGGCTACAGTTATAGCGAACTGAAAGAAAAAGGAATTATTCACGGCGAGAAAAAACCGATCTACTTTGATGAAGGCGTTCCTGTTGAATTTCCAACGCCGTCCGGAAAGATCGAATTTTATTCGCTTCAGTTGCAGGAAGCGGGCTTTGATCCAGTACCAAAGTATACCGCACCTCCGGCCCCGCCGGCGGGTTTTTTCCGACTGCTGTTCGGACGCGCGCCGGTTCACTCTTTCAGCCGCACGCATTCGAATCCGGTTTTGATGGATATGATGAACGAGAATGAAGTTTGGGTGAATCATGATATTGCTCGGCGTTACGGAATGAAGAGCGGCGACTATATTAAACTGAAAAATCAGGACGGCGTTGTGAGCAACCGGATAAAAGTAAAAGCAACGGAGCGCATCCGCACGGACTGTGTGTATATGGTACACGGTTTCGGCCACAACTCAAAAATGCTGAAACGCGCATTTGGACGCGGCGCAAGCGATGCGGGGCTTGTTACAAAATACAAAATCGATCCTCTGATGGGCGGAACGGGTATGAACGTCAATTTTGTTACTTTTGAAATGGAGGCGTAAAGATGGCACGACTGGTTATGGTGATCGACACCAAGAAATGCGTAGGATGCATGGATTGCGTCGTGGCATGCAAAACGGAGAACCACGTTCCGGAAGGATTTAACCGTGACTGGATTACCGAAGCTGCGAAAGGAAAGTTTCCCAACGTAAATCTTGAGATTCGCTCCGAACGCTGTAATCATTGCGAAAACCCGCCGTGCGTGTATTGCTGCCCGACGGGCGCGAGCCATATTCACAATTACGGCGGAGTAATACTGGTGGATCACGATGTGTGTATAGGCTGCAAGGCTTGCATTGCGTCTTGTCCGTATGATGCGCGGTTTATTCATCCCGAAGGATATGTAGATAAATGTACTTTCTGTATTCATCGCGTTGAAAAAGGAATGGATCCGGCATGCGTTTCGGTTTGCCCGACGCATTGTATGTATTTCGGCGATTTGGACGATCCGAACAGCAAAGTGAGCCGGTTATTGAACGAACGCAAGAATCACGCACTGATACCGGAAGCCGGAACAAAGCCGCATATTTATTATTTGACGTAAAATCTTAACTGCAAAGGCCGCAGAGACCGCAAAGTTATGAATTACTCAGTTCTCTAGGAGGCTAAAAAGAGAAAATTATGGAAGAACTTACAACCACAAGAATGAATGAAATGATCGATCCGATCCTGCATATTTGGGGATGGGAAATTCCGGTATATCTGTTTTTAGGAGGACTCGTAGCCGGGTTTATGATCATTTCAGGTTACTTCACGTTAAAAGGCCATCATAAACATGATTATTTTTCCTCGTTTTACTTGCCGCATGTCAGCCTGGCGATGCTCAGTTTGGGTATGTTTGCGCTATTTCTGGATCTTGAACATAAGCTCTACGTATGGCGTTTGTACACCACTTTCCAGATAACATCACCGATGTCTTGGGGCGCATGGATATTGTTATTGGTTTACCCGGCCTTGCTTCTGAATACGCTGGTCAGCATACCGGAAGCGTTTAGTAACCGGATTCATTTATTCGATAAATTCTCTGAAAAAATTAATCGGCATCCCTATTTGATAAAAAATATCGGCATACTGAATATGATATTAGGCGCGGTATTGGGCATGTATACGGGCGTACTCCTGAGCGGTTTGGGCGCCAGGCCTTTATGGAATAGTTCGATGCTCTGGATACTATTTCTTACATCCGGTTTATCGGCGGCCGCGGCATTTGTTCATTTAGTTACGACCGATCATATCGAACGCGTACTCTCGGCAAAAGCGGATAACGCGTTCCTGATTTTTGAATTGCTTTTATTTGCTTTGTTTATAGTTGGCATGTTATCATCGACGGAAGCGCACCAAAACGGAATTCACTTAATTTTAACCGGCCCGTATGCCGCCGTATTTTGGGTTTTTGTGATTGGCACCGGAATCATTATTCCGCTGATCATTCAATTGCTGGCTGTAAACCACAAAATCAATCACACGCCGATAGCGCCTATAATGGTCATTACCGGCGGGCTTTTGCTCAGGTTTGTGATCGTGTATGCGGGACAGATCAGTCACTGGACGAGATTATAGATTAACTGCAGAGGCGCAAATGGCTTTAATATGCAATATCGATAATTGGAAATTAATCATAAATCCATCTCACGCTGATTTCGCGGGTTCACGCAGAAATTTTAGGAAGTATAATTCGGCGGCGTATGAAAAAAAGTAAGTAAGTTGAGTACTTACTGATGGTAGTATTCGCGGTGAAAATAAAAGGAGACATAACATGTCTGTAGCATTAGATGAAATAAATCATGAAGCGGAACACACGCACATGAAGCCGCAGCCTTACTGGAACCCCTATTTGTCGGGCATCGGGCTTGGCATGGTGTTGTTATTGTCCTATGTGATCATGGGGCGCGGACTGGGCGCATCCGGAGCCATGACAACGACGGCAGCCGTTGCAGTTAATGCCGTTGCACCTGCGTATGCGCAGTCCAATGAGTTTTATTCGGAATATTTAGGCGACGGAACAAAAAGCCCTTTTAAGGATTGGCTTGTTTTCGAAGTGATCGGCGTGATCGTCGGCGGTTTTCTCTCGGGAGCTCTAGCAGGGCGAATCAAGATGTCCGTAGAAAAGGGCCCGCGGGTCTCCGTTAAATACCGGCTCATTTTTGCATTTGCGGGCGGAATGCTGATGGGAATCGGCGCCAAACTGGCGCGCGGATGCACGAGCGGACAGGCTCTAACAGGAGGCGCGGTGCTTAATGTCGGAAGCTGGGTTTTTATGATAATGGTTTTTGCCGGCGCGTACGCGTTGGCCTACTTTTTGAGGAGGCAATGGACATGAACGCACCCTTTTATAAATTCGATATGTTCGGCGACGAATTTAGTTTGATCGTCGCTTTTATCATCGGCATCGGTTTCGGGTTTTTCCTGGAACGCGCCGGATTTGGAAGCGGCCGTAAACTTGCCGCTCAGTTCTATTTTACCGACATGAGCGTCCTCAAAGTTATGTTCAGCGCGATCGTGACTGCCATGTTAGGCGTATTCTATCTTTCCTGGATCGGCTTCATGGATTTGAGTTTAGTTTATCTGACGCCAACCTATCTTGCGCCGCAAATTGTTGGAGGGCTCTTGCTGGGATTCGGATTTGTTATCGGAGGATATTGTCCCGGCACATCCGCAGTGGCTTGTTCCACCGGGCGCATTGACGCGATGGTGTATTTTTTGGGTATCTTCGGCGGGATTTTCGTTTTCGGTTTTGTGTTTCCTTTCGTTAAGGACTTTTATTATTCCACGCCGATGGGAAAAATCACGCTGCCGCAATGGTTCAATATTCCTTACGGCGTTCTTGTCTTTGCGGTCGTCGTTATGGCGGTCGGAGCATTTGCCGCGGCGGAATGGGGCGAAAAGAAAATGGCAAGAAAACAAGCGGAGTTATAACATGAAAAAAATATGGTCGGATCTTAGTTTAAATTATCGTCTAGCCTCGATCGCCCTCTTACTGGGTTTTATAGGTTTGTTTGCAGGCAGCCCTTATCACGGGAGCAGAACAACTATCAATTCAAAAGAACTGGGCCTGATCGTGGACAACGAAGTGGATCATGTCAAAGTGGAAGAACTTGCCGACTGGATCATTCAAGGAAAAGCGGACTTTCGGTTATTGGATTTGCGGAGCGAAAAAGAATTCAACGAGTACCGCATACCGCTCTCAGAAAACGTAAAAACGTCCTCGCTTGAAAAGTATCCGCTCCTGAGGAACGAGAAGATCATTCTCTACTCTGACGGCGGTATTCATTCGGCGCAGGCATGGTTTTTATTAAAGGCCAGGGGCTATAAAGGC
>JAEUSK010000148.1 GCA_016787925.1 bacterium
CATTTTAGTCAAATCTTCACGAAAGCGGCTTGAATTATATGGGTTGACGCATGAACAAATTGCGACACTTGATTCTACTCGTGCCCTGCAATACACCATGACTTATTATTCGCCAATTAGCGGAACGGTTATTGAAAAAAAGATTCAGGAGGGAGCATATGTAAATGAAGGCACGCTTCTTTATGATATCGCCGATATGTCCACCTTATGGGGTATTGCGGAAATTTATGAAAAAGATTTGTCTTTGATTAAAGTTGGCAACAGGGTCAAGCTTCGTCTTCCGGCATATCCGGATGAGGCTTTTGAAGGCACTGTAAATTTTATATATCCTGTGGTCAACTCGCAAACACGCACGGTAAAAGTTCGCTCTGAATTTTCTAATGTAAATCACAAACTCAGGCCGCAGATGTATGGGGAGATTGTCGTTCAACAAGACATGGGAAAACAACTGCTGATTTCTCAGGATGCGGTTCTGTTTACAGGAAAACGTCAAATTGTATGGGTGAAAACGGCAGAAGACCATTTTGAGTCCAAGGAAGTGACTTTGGGAATTAAGAATGACGGGAAATATCAAGTGTTATCCGGATTAAAAGAAGGCGATGAAGTAGCCGTAACCGGCGGATTTCTCATTGACTCCGAAAGCCAGCTTCGCAGCGGAAAGGCTACGGGACATCAACATGAAGGCATGAAAATGGACGATGATTCAAAGGATCAAAAAAAGGAAACAAATGAAAGCCCAGAACACAAACACTAGGCTAAGGAGATAAAGTTTATGAAAAGGACCCATAAACATAAAAATTACAACAATCGCATTTTATTGATTTCAGCTATTGGACTTCTTGTCTTTGCAATTGTTTCTTTGCTAAACCTTGAGTTGGATGTAAAAGAGAACGTCGGGATATCAACGTCCAAAGCGACATCATCCGATGTTAGGGTAACCAAAATTGCATCGAAATTTATATGCAGTTGTGGAAGTTGTGGCGGTGAACCACTTGATTTATGTTCATGTGAGCATGCAGTTAAAGTGCGACAATATATCCAAGAGTATTTGTTAAATAATAAAAGCGAGGATCAGATTGTCGCCTTAATCAGCAATTCATACGGCGGATTGAAACCTCAATTTGAAAAAAACACGATAAAATGAAATGTGTCTGAAAGTCCGAACACTTAACTAATTAATTAACGTACTTAAAGGGAGTATACATGCAAAATGTCCATCCTATGTTAATTCACTTTCCAATCGCTTTATTTCTGACAGCGATGATCTTTGACCTCGTCTCTTTTGCCCGTAGAAATGAATCTTTTGAAAATATGGCTTCTAAACTATTTATTCTCAGCGCTATTGCATTTATAGCGTCCGCTATCACTGGACTTTTAGCAGAAAACAGTGTGTCGCACAGCGAAGAAGCGCATCACATTATGGAAGACCATAAACTCTTTCAATTGATTGCTACAGGCATTTCTGTTTTTATTGCTTTACTAATATTTTTTGTCAAAAAAAGAATGCAATTGCTAAGATTAGTATTAACTCTTCTCGGTGCAGGATTCATGACGTACGGCTCGTACCTGGGTGGCGAACTTGTCTATAGGTTTGGAATTGGAACAAATGTGCAAGTAATAAAACCTGATAGCAATAGACAGAATGAGCAACCCATACAAGAAGTCAAAAAAGACTCTACAGAAACTGAAGAGCACT
Source organism: bacterium (assembly GCA_016787925.1). Classification (GTDB taxonomy): domain Bacteria; phylum CLD3; class CLD3; order SB21; family SB21; genus SB21. Next base: position 1,697 of record JAEUSK010000148.1, read on the forward strand.
CTGATACCCACGAGCACAAACACTAATTAATTTTTAAAAAGAAAGAAACTAACATGAAGACATATGACATTAAGACTTATATAGTGTTGATTATCAGCGCCGCCGCGGTAACTCTGAACGGATGCATGATGATGGCAATGGGTGGCATGACTCATGACTCGCATTCTGATCGCGGAATACATCAATCTCAATCTGTAGAAATTCAAAAAGGCGATTTAAAAGCTATCTTGACCGTGCCTGCCCTCGTTATGGGGAAGGAGTCGGAAATTGTCATGAAAGTATATGACCGCCATGGAATGGCCGTATCCGGCGCTAAAGTTACTATGCAATTTGATGCTGATCATGAGATGAAGAAGGATCACAATCACGGTTCTTTCGGTGGAGAAGAAAGGACTGCCGTAGAGACGGCGGAAAAGGGCACGTATAGCCTAAAACATAGCTTTGATCATCACGGTGCCATGCGTGTTACGGCGAAGATTTCCTATCAGGAGAATTCAGAGCCGCTTGTTCTGGCTATGACCACTGGGGTGTCACACATGCAAGAAAATCACAGCGGCCGCTCCATGACGCCCATGATTATTGCAGGCGCCGCTCTGATGGCCGTGTTGATGATTTTTATGATAGGAAGATACAATTAGCAAATCATTATAAACTTAGAAAGGATTATTGCTATGAAAACAATGAAAATCTCAACAATGGTACTTCTTGGACTTCTATGGGTCATGAGTTGCAGCAATAACGATGATATGATGCAGGCACTGCGGATTAGCCCAAAAGATGGCGAAACGGGTGTTGCCTTGAATAAAAACATCGAATTGGATTTTGATACACCTATGGCGCGTTCAGTTGTTCAAAGAAATTTCCACATGATGACAACACAAAAAATGCAGACGATTGCAGATTCCATGATGGTTTATATGGTAATGATGGGGATGATGACACACGGCGATTCAGCGACAATTTATGACGGAATGATGCGAATGATGGACAACAATACGATGCGCGGAACCTTTGTTTGGAACTCGGATTCGACCTGGTGCACGTTTGATCCTGATTCGCTTATGATGCCCGGTACACAATACCGAATGCACATGGGCCAAGAAATGATGACGATGACCGGTATGATGCAAGGTGACGGTATGATGTCGGATGACAATCATGGAATGATGGGCAATGCCGGCGGTATGATGCATGGGGATATGATGATTAATTTTACTACCGGCAACAGTATGATGAAATCAGGCAACCTGAAAAATTAGGAGTAGAACTATGTTAGTTCATAATAGAATTTTTATAGCGGCTATATTCAGTCTGATCTTTGCGACCGGATGTACCAGCCCCATGTTGACCATATATAAGGAAAATCCTCTGTCCAAAGAAGTAATAATCATTGCCGGCAACACTGAAAACATGACCATCGGCAAAACATACATTGTCTATCGAAACGAAATCCATAGCACATTGCCTTCATCCGGCGCTCATGCAGGACACGGTGGTCATGATATGGGAGGATCCACCCTTTCAAGAAAGATGGTGGGTCTTGTACTTATTACAACAATTTTGGATTCTAAAACCGCCTCTGCTCAAGTCGTAAGTGGTGACGTGCAGAATGGAGATATAGCCGAGGAATAGTCGGATAAAATCTGTCAACACAATAATTTCTCTTGAGGTATATTCTTTAAAGTATTTCTGAAATTGATTCTAACTCAATTCTCATTAATTAAACCAAGGAGTGATTTATGAAAACCAGGATGTCTTTTTCTGTGTTAGTGATGTTAATTTTGTGTCTGAATGTCAAAGCTTGGGCACAGGAATCAAAAGAAGCCGAAATTATATCGAAAATAGTTACCATTGATGTTCCTACCATTAAATGCGGTTCATGCGTTAAAACCGTATCGAATGCTCTCAAACAATTGAAGGGAGTGGAAGAAGTCACTGTGGATAAAAAATCTAAAACGGCAGTTGTAAAATACGATCCATCAAAACTAAAAGTAAATGACTTAGAAACGGCGATTTCAAAATCAGGTTATGACGCCAACGAGGTAAAAAGAGACAAAAAAGCGTTTGACGAATTGGACTCATGTTGCCGCTAACAACGAAATTAATGTACTCCAAGCTTCATTCATACTAATTGCGATATGAAAAAATATATACCTGCACTACGGTTCAGTTGGTTAACGAAAGTTTATGACCCGCTGATTGCATTTGCCATGCCCGAATTGAAGTTCAAAAAAGCATTGATCGAACAAGCTCGTGTCAAAGCTAAACATAGCGTGCTTGATTTTGGTATGGGTACGGCAACATTATCTCTTTTACTAAAAAAAGAAGTACCCGATTCCTTTGTTACCGGAGTTGACGTTGATGATAAAATATTATCTATTGCAAAACGGAAAATCGAGGAAAACAAAGCCGTGATTGTTGTTGATATATATGACGGATTAAAGCTCCCGTATGAGAATAATTCATTTGACAGGGTAATAACAAGCCTCGTGTTCCATCACCTTGATAAAGAACAAAAACTTAATTCTCTAAAAGAAATTTACCGGGTACTTAAACCAGCAGGAGAATTGCATATAGCGGATTGGGGAAAAGCATCGAACGGATTTATGCGTTTGGCTTTTTATGGTGTACAGCTATTTGATGGATTTAGAACAACAAAAGATAATATTAACGGATTACTGCCCGAATACATAAACAAAGCAGGATTTAAAGATATAAAAACGGGCAAATCTTTTAACACAATATTTGGAACGCTAAC
>JAEUSK010000128.1 GCA_016787925.1 bacterium
GATGAATCATGCTTTTCCATGACCACTGCAAAACGAACCCAATCGAAATGCGCGTGTACAAATAAACAAGGGGAGGCAGAAGCATCCAAAGGAGTATAGGCAAGAAACGAACCGGACGTATGTATTCTTCCCATCCCAATACCCTTATTGCCAGGTGTGCTGTGGAAAACCAAAAAACAATAAGAATAAATGCCAAATAACGATTGCTCATCAGGTTGCCTTTGCGTAAGAGCAAAAGGATCACGACAAGGCTTAATCCATGTATCAGAACGGCCGAGCACGCAAAAAACCAAAAGAGGAATGTTGATGTCATATGGGTCGTAATTTGTATACTTATACTTTGAGTAACTCGTTTTGTTTCGTACTTTTAAAGTATATCATATAATGAAATATAAAAAAAAGAGTCACCCTTTGATAGAGCGACTCTTTAAGAAATCTGATTTTTTCTCAGTTACATGTGTTTGATCATCGCATCCGCAAATTCGCTGCACTTGATCTCTTTTGCGCCGTCCATTAGTCGGGCAAAATCGTATGTAACAGTCTTCGCAGCCACAGCGCCTTCCATACCTTTGACGATCAGATCAGCCACTTCGGTCCAACCCATATAACGGAACATCATTTCGCCTGAAAGAATTACCGAGCCGGGATTCACCTTATCAAGATCGGCATACTTGGGAGCCGTTCCGTGTGTCGCTTCGAATATGGCATGTCCCGTGACATAATTAATATTCGCGCCGGGCGCAATCCCGATGCCGCCAACCTGCGCCGCAAGCGCATCGGAGAGATAATCGCCGTTCAGGTTGAGCGTGGCAATGACGTCATAATCGCGCGGACGAATCAGCGTAAATTGTAAACTCACGTCGGCAATAGAATCTTTGATGAGTAGCATGGATTTCCATTTGCCGTTGCCGTGCGTATCCCATAATTTCAGCGCCGCTTCAACTTCCTTTTTAATGTCGTTTTGCTGTGCCGGCGACATCATGTCGAACCCGGGATCGATCGCTTTGGCGTTTTCTTCTACGCTCATGTTCGCGTTCTTTTCTTTGTTGCCGAGTATCCAGGTCTCGCGCTCGGTCACGATTTGATTGCGGAATTCCCGCGTGGCCAGCGTATAACCCCAATCCTTGAACGCGCCTTCGGTGAATTTCATGATATTTCCTTTGTGCACAAAATTCACGCTCTTGCGTTTGTTCAGCAGCGCCCACGTGATTGCAGCGCGAACCAAGCGTTCCGTACCTTCAACGGAAACCGGTTTGATTCCGATACCGGCTGTGTCCGGGAATCGCATTTTTGCGTATTCTTTTGGGAAAGTTTCCTTAAAGACCTGTTTGAACTTCTTGTTGTCTTCTGTGCCGTATTGAAACTCAATACCGGTATAGATATCCTCTGTATTTTCTCGGAAAATAACCATGTCCACATATTCAGGATGGATGACCGGAGATGGGACTCCTTTGTACCATCGAACCGGACGCAGGCAAACATACAAATCAAGCAGTTTACGTAGCGCGACATTCAGCGAGCGGATGCCGCCGCCGATAGGAGTCGTTAATGGTCCTTTGATGCCAACCAGAAATTCCTTGAAAGCTTCGACCGTCTCGTCAGGAAGCCAGCTTTGGGACATCTTAAAAGACTTTTCTCCGGCGTACACTTCCATCCAATTGATCTTGCGCTTTCCACCATAAGCCTTAGCAACCGCGGCGTCAAAAACGCGAACCGATGCGCGCCAGATGTCACGTCCGGTGCCATCGCCTTCGACAAATGGTATTATTGGACTGTCCGGTACTTTAAGTTTTCCGTTGTCAATAGCGATCTTTGCGCCGTCCTTCGGCACTTTAATATCCTTGTACATAATCTGTCTCCCGATGTTTTAGTTGAATATACTTTGAAACTTTTTAGCCTATTTGAATTCAGAATTTCGGTTAGCGAATAGCCGAATTCTAAGATTAATAGTCTAATTTTCGTAAAAAAAATCTCAATAAACTATGACTTTCGTCATGATTTTGCATTTTTTTTGAGAGTGGCAACCTTAACCACACCCGGTTCCTTCTGTTTTAATGAGGTCAACGAAGGGTTGCATTTGGTGTGCGCTTTTTTTATAATTCGTGC
>JAEUSK010000175.1 GCA_016787925.1 bacterium
TCTCCATAGCGCCGATAAATATACTCCAGCATCCGGTCTCTGAATCGCCAATTGAAATCCAGATCGATGTCAGGCGGTTTACCGCGGGAATAATTCAGAAACCGCTCGAAATAGAGATTATAACGGATCGGGTCCACTTCCGTAAGTCCGATGCAGTAACTGACGAGGCTATTGGCGGCAGAACCTCGTCCTACATGCCAATAACCTTGGCTGTGCGCATACGTGATCATGTCCCAGCATATCAAAAAATAATCGCAGAAATTGAGATTTGATATTACTTCTAATTCGTAGTTTAAACGTTGGATCAATACCTCATAATTGAACGGTTTGCTCTTTTCGGTAATTTGGTACCGGGTTCTCAAACCGTCATGGGATAATTGGCGAAGCATCTCTGGGCTTGAATCCACGACTTTTCCGTCAATGGTTCGGTATCTCGCGCAGTGGTATTTCTTTAATTCAAATTCAAACTGACACGCTTTGACTATTTTTTGCACATTAGCCACCGGTTCTTTCATAGCGCCGGTAATTGTCCTCATCTCCTCAGGTGATTTGAGATACTGTTCCGATATAACCTCATCCTGTAGATCATAAACTGTTGTGAGTTGTTTGATTGAAGCAAGAATGCGGTAAGTCTCATGTTTTTCCGGAGTATCGAAATACACGTCGTTGGTGATTACCAATGGAATTTCATTCTTTGAAGCGTATTCGTACATGAGGCGGTTTCGTTTTTTTAGCGACGGAAGCAGAATGAGTTCTCCGTAAAGATCACGTATGTGTCCTTTCAAGCTGCGTAAGACATCCAGGGAATCGGTTATGACAAAGAGTCCTTCGGAATGCTGTTTTAGTTCGGCAACCATGTCAAAATCTGTTTTTAATTGTCGGTTTGACACAATCTCACATAAATGATAGTAACCACTTATATTACGACAGATAACGGCTGCCCTATGATCTGCATTTTTTGGGGCGTCAATTTCGCATCCGATTAATGCAAAAAGGCCGTATTCTTTGCACATGGAATAAAATTCCACTACTCCCGCCATCGTATTCAGGTCGGTTAGTGCCAATGTTTCGTAACCGCATTCTTTAGCTCTGACCACAAGACTTTCAATACTGCAACTGCCTTTGCCGTAGGTGTAATAGGAATGGACACGTAAATGAGTGAACGACATATATCCTTAAAATAAAAAACCCGATTCCCGCAGAATTTCTTCTGCAGAAATCGAGCTTGGTGCTCCCAACGACTCAATTATTTATTAATGCTACTGACCCTACTCGCACAGCGCTATTGCCGTATCTATGATTGATAATGTCTACGGCTTTGAGTAACCATTCTCTACGCTCCTCATTTTGCCTTAGGAGATCGATAGTAAATCTGTCTTGTGTGAATTTTGTTATCCCAACTCCAATTAAACGTATGGTGACGCGTCGGTCATCCGCCTTATGGAACAGAGATAATGCCGTTTTGTAGATCACGATAGGATCGTTGGTCGGCTCTACAGTGATCTGTCGTGTATGGTCTACCCAGTCGGAATAGCGAAGTTTTATCCTAATGCACCGTGCCCTGAGATCCATGGAGCGCAATTCCTCTGAGATTTCCAATGACATATCGTGAATCATATTCGATAGGAACCCGGCGTCTCTTGTGTCCGTTGCGAATGTTTCTTCGCGAGAAATTTGTTTTTGTTCTATGGCCGTGATCAGATATTGCTCACCGTAACCCTTTGCATACGATTGAATAGCCAGCCCCGATTTACCAAACGCCTTGCCGACATAGTCGGAATCGAGCTTGGCAAATTGCCCGCAGGTTCTGATTCCTCTGGAATTAAGCCTTTCTAACATCACTGCGCCCACGCCGCTAAGGACGCTTACGCTTAAGGGCTCCAGAAATTGAGCCTCTTTGCCCGGAACGATTTCAATTACGCCGTCCGGCTTGGCCTGATCGCATGCCACCTTTGCAGCCATCTTATTTGAAGCAATGCCGATGGCGCAGGGCAACCCGAAATTCGACAGGATCGTCTTTTGCAATCGTAATGCAAATTTATATAAGTCCCCGCCAAATATTCTTTCACATCCTGTCCAATCCAGATAAAATTCGTCAATGCTGGCCGATTCAAAACGAGGAGCATAATACTTGATCAACGCCTGAATTTTTTCGGAATATTCCTGATAAACCGAAAAGTGTCCGTCGATACGGATCGCAACGGGACATTTTTTTTCCGCCATGGCCGTGGACATACCGGCGCGGACGCCGTATTTGCGAACTTCATACGACGCACAGGTCACAACGCCCCGGCTTGACGAGGGTCCGGCAACCATGATAGGCTTTCCGACCAGACTTGGATTGAGGATCCGCTCCACCGAAACAAAAAACGCCGTAAGGTCGATATGAACTATTCGTATAATAGGCATTGTCAGTTCATCTGATTTTTAAAAATACTTTGAATTTTAATAAACACGTTCTTTATTCTCATTTTTCGTTCAGGTTCAAATTCACATACAATCTCCATGTTTCCAAATAGATCACTCGGCGTTTGCATATTTAGCGTTCTTAAAATACCGAAAGCGTTCTGCTTTATTTTTTCTTTATCCAAATGACTTAAAGGCGGCATGATGCAGTTGATGTTTCCTAAACTGGAAGAATTTGCTCTGTAGAAATTCAATTGAGAATTAACGACTTTACCGTTTTGAAAGGATATTTCGACTCCAATGCGATCCGTGAAAAATTGGAATATATTATAGGTCGATAATATATTATGCAGGTTTCCCGATATTAATTCTTCCTCAGTCACTGTGAAATTGGATTTATCCATTAACAACCTTTCAATATTTTCGACGTGATTCGATCACTTTTCCAATTAGGGTAAACTCTTTTTCGATGGGCTCATACTTCTCATTAGCCGCTTCCAGAAATATCTTCCCCCGTTTTCTTCGAAATCGTTTTACCGTAACTTCATCGTCCAACAATGCGATCACAATGTCTTTGTCCTCAGCTGTTTCCTGCTTATGAACGATCAGAACATCGCGATCAAGAATACCTGCGTCGATCATGCTGTCACCGGTTACTTTAAGAGCAAATACTCCTTCTGTTTTTTTATAGCTGTCCTGAACGTAACCTTCGATGTTTTCGATAGCAAAGATCGGCTTTCCAGCTGCAACTTTACCGTATACAGGAATGCCGTGAGAAACGGGCTCATAACCTCTTGCCGTATTTGGCTTCACTTTCAGGTATCCTTTAGCTTTCAATAAGGAAATATGATCCTGGATCGTTCCTAAGGATAATGAAAACTTATTCCCGATTTCCCTCAAAGTCGGTGGAAATCCATTTTTTTTAATACTTTGGAGAATAAATTGATAGACAGCATCCTGTTTCTTAGTGAGTTCCTCCATGACATAATCCCAACGTAAAGTTTAAAGAACGATGTTTTCAATATACCATACAAATGTATGGTAGTCAAGAAAATTATGAAAAAACAAAATATTTGATTTTACGTAACCCATACCTTATAGTTTAGAATTAACAACAAGGAGGTCGCTATGTGCGGGCGGTATACTCTGACAGCTACTCTTCGCGTCATTCAGGAGCAGTTTGATCTTGCAAATGACGACATCAAAGAGATTATTGACAACTACAGACCAAATTATAACGTTGCACCAACGCACAAAATGCCTATTGTAATTCAGGTAGAAGGAAAAAGGAGTCTTAAACTAATGCAATGGGGGCTACTGCCAAGCTGGAGCAAGACTGATAAACCCCAATTCAACACGATAAATGCCAAGGGTGAGGAAATTGCACAGAAACCTACTTACCGCAATCGCATAAAGAATGGACGTTGTCTTGTAATAGCCGACGGATTTTATGAATTTGAAAAACACGGGCAGGATAAATGGGCAGTAAGATTCATTATGAAAGATAAAAAACCGTTCGCATTCGCCGGGTTGTATGATAATTGGCACGGAACCACCTCAAAAGGTGAAAAGAAATCCATTTCTTCATTTACAATAATTACAACCTCCCCCAATAAAATTGTTGAGCCTGTACACACACGCATGCCGGTCATACTTTCCAGGGCGGACGAAAAAGAATGGCTCAATCCAGACTACCAGAAATACGATGATGTGTCACACCTTTTGAAACCCTTCAGCGACAAAAGCATGATGCGGTATTATGCCAATCCGGGAGTAAACAGGGCTGGAAATAATTCTGCCGACCTTATTGAGGAGTTTGACAGGAGCGAAGGGTGAACTTTTCGGTAATTATTCTTCGGGTAATTATCCGAGACATTGTACTTAGTATTGACGGCTTTTGCGATATTGTCGCTTTATACAAGTGTTTCGCCAATCTGAAAACGCTGGGTGACCTAGAATCTCTCTTTTCATTTCAATGCTTTTTAAGTTCAAATTTTTTCTCGCCCGCCAGAACTGAAATAAGCAGATGATTTTCCTTCGGCGGATAGGGGCAGTTATAATTATCGCTGTAAGCACACCACGGATTATAAGCGGAATTGAAATCAAGAATATAGTCATCGGTTGACTCATTCAATGTCAATTCTATGTATCGGCCCGCCGAATACGTTTCATTTCCATTCGTTGAATCTTTAAATGGGACAAAAAGATAGTCCGCGTGGCCTTCAATTGCTGGTTTTGGCCGGTAAACGTTCAATTTCTGTCGCCCGTCAAAATCAAATTTAAAATATCCATATTCAATATAGTGTTTGATCTTGCCTTTGGAAGTAATCATGTCCAATTCACGCGGCTTGTCATACTTATGCAGTTCGACATTGAATACATATAGTGAATCGAATGCGTAATAATTCAGACCATGAAATAGCGCTTTCAAAGTGTCATTTAATGGCGACTCTGCAGATGCAAAGTACTTATCCTTTTCAACCCGATCCTGGTTTATCGAGAATTCGATCTTTTGTAATTCATTCGTAGAAAGCATCTTATTTGGCAATTTTCCACATGCCGCCAAGAAGACTGTTCCAAGTAACAAGACGATGTAGCGATTCATTAATTACTCCAGTATAATTTGTCCAGCCCCTTCTGTTACAAAACCAATAATACGAGTCGACAGATAGCCGCACTTCCGCAGGCAGGCAACCAACTCATCGGCCAGAGATTTTTGAACTGCAATCAACAGCCCTCCGGATGTTTGGGGATCGAATAGGAGCCTTTTCGAGCTCTGATCTACAACATTAGATTGAGTTAGGTTATCTCCAATTAATAGACGGTTTACCTTGTTTCCTTTGGTTAAATACTTTTTATGCAGAGCAAACTTCCTTGCGTTTCTGAAAAATGGAACCTGGCTCACCACGATAATTAAATTGACCCTACCGGCGGCTGCCATTTCAAATGCGTGTCCCAGCAATCCAAAACCTGAAACATCGGTTGCTGCGTTTGCCTTGAATTGTCGTATCAGATCTGCCGCACCGCCATTCAGCTGGATCATCGACTGCACAATCTCTTTCACGTCCGAGGGCGACGCATCGCCCTTTTTTAATGCAGTAGCTATGATACCCGTTCCAATCGGCTTGGTTAAAATCAGAACATCGCCTGGTTTTGCATTAGCATTTGTTATAATATTATTAGGAGAGATAATTCCGGTAACCGATAGGCCATATTTGATTTCTTTATCCTCAATCGAATGACCGCCTACTAATACCGCGCCGGCTGCTTTAATTCGCTCTGCTCCTCCCTCCAGGATTTTCTGTAAAACATCGATGGGCAATTCTTTGGTTGGAAAGCACACTATATTCATAGCCGTAAGCGGCTTGCCTCCCATTGCATAAATATCCGACAGCGCATTCGAGGCGGATATTTGGCCAAAGGCGTATGGATCATCCACTATCGGAGTGAAAAAATCCACCGTTTGGATAAGGGCGGTTTGTCCATTGAGGCGATACACGCCGGCGTCGTCGGATGTTTCCAGCCCAACCAATAAATTATCATCTGTGAATTTCGGCAGACCTGCCAAAGCGGTCCTCAAATCGAGAGGACTCATTTTGCTGGCTCAACCGGCGCATTCAACAGTTTGGGTAAGGCGAATTTTCTTTTTCATGTTTTCCAGTATGTGGATTACTCTATGCGCTAAGACTTGAAATAAGCTCTTTTGCGTTCTCTAAAGATGCTTCCGTGACCTGTTCGCCACCCAGTAATTTAGCAACTTCATGTAGTTTATCGTCTTGTGAAAGTCTGTTGATTGCGGTAACCGTCTTGTTCTTACTAAAGCGTTTTTCAACGGAATAATGCGATTGTGAAAAGCCGGCAATTTGAGGCAAATGTGTAATGCAAATAGTTTGGTGAGATTGTGCAAGGTGGTATAATGATTTGCCAACCGCCTGCGCAATGCGTCCGGAAATGCCGACATCGATTTCATCGAAAACCAAAGTAGGAATCTGATCCGACCCTGCCAGCACGGATTTAAGACTTAACATGATGCGCGATACTTCACCGCCCGATGCCACCTTGGCCAAAGGTTTTGGCGATTCTCCTAAATTTGTGGAGATCATGAATTCAACGAAGTCCAGGCCAGATGATGACGCGTTAACATGAATGCCGTTCACGGTGATGAAACTTTCCGGGTTTTCACTGTATTTAATTTCAGTTCTAAATTGGGCGTGTTCCATACCCAAATTCCGCATTACCAAAACGACTTTTTTGTCGAGGTCAACGGCAAATTTACGTCGTTGCGAAGTTAATTCAGCACAGATTCTGGTGTAATTCTCAACTTCCACGTCAAGTTGCTTTTGCATGTTACTTAATTCAAAATCAAAGTTATCCGATATATTAATAGCTTCTTCGATTTGAGCTTTCTTTTCAAGAATTTCGTCGATCGATCCGTATTTCTTTTTCAATCGTTGGATGGCCGCAATTCTCATCCTAATTTCTTCAAGCCGCTCCGGTTCAAAGGTTATTTTCTGATGGTAATCACCGACCCATCGCGACACTTCTTCCAGTGTGATTTTTGCCGTGACAAATTGGGAAATTATGTCATTCAGCCGCTCGTCAACTTTTTTAATTTCTTCAAAATCACGAAACGTTTCGCCTAATATTTCCACGACCGATCTCTCTGTGTCATATAGGGCATCATATATTTTTTTTGTCAGCTCAAAAAGTTTTTCAGAATTAGAAAAGATCTTTTCTTCCCGTATTAATCTAACGTCCTCATCGATGTCCGGCGAAATATCCTTAATCTCCTTTAATTGATGCTGAAAGAATTCACGCTTGTCAAGATAGGTTAGTTTATGGTCTTCAAGCTCTCTAATTTTATTCTTGATTTCGCTGATCCTTTTGAATCTCTGTCTGACTTCGTTTCTCACAGGCTCAAGACAACCGTAAGAATCCAGGATATCGACATGAATTTCCTGATGCAGCAGAGACTGATGGTCATGTTGCCCGTGCAGATCAACAAGGAGGTCACCTATTGACTTAAGAAGTGAAGTCGTAATGAGTGTATCATTGACAAAACATCGATTCTGACCTTTAAGAGAAATTTCGCGACGAATCAAAATCTCATTGTCATTAATCTCGATATCGTTTTCTTGCAGTAAACTTCGTAAGCCGCTGTTATTGTCAATTGTAAACGTACCTTCAATTACTGATCGGTCTGCGCCGGTGCGGATATTATCAGTTGCTGCCCGTTCTCCAAGGATCATGGATAACGCGCCAAGGAGAATAGATTTTCCTGCGCCTGTTTCGCCGGTAATGATGTTTAAACCAAGTTCAAATTGAATTTCGGCGTCTTCAATCAGGGCGAAGTTCTTTATACTAAGCGTTCTAAGCATCTCAATGGAACGTTTTGTTTACGGAATAGTATGGAAAAGGCCACAATGTCATTTTAATTGTTTCAACAAATTTACCATTTCAATAGCCGTCAATGCCGCATCCCAGCCCTTATTCCCGCTTTTAGAACCGGCGCGCTCAATTGCCTCTTCCAGTGTATCGCATGTAAGAACGCCAAAAATGGTTGGGATACCCGTTTGAAGTGCGACTTGCCCGATGCCTTTTGCGGCTTCCCCTGCAACATAGTCGAAATGGGATGTCTTGCCGCGAATAACCGCGCCCAGGCAAATTACGGCATCATATTTTTTCGATTGCGCGGTCCTTAGCGCAGCGAGCGGAATTTCGAATGATCCTGGAACTCTGACGATGTCGATATTTTCTTCGTTTCCGTCATGACGTCGGATGCAATCCGTTGCACCCTCTAGTAGCTTATCCGTTATGAAGCTATTAAAACGGCTTACGATGACTGCATATTTGTGATTCTGCGCTGATATCTTTCCCTCGAATTTCATAAAAATCCTCAATGTTTCTTAATATGTAAATCGTATAGTAGAAAATGTGATTAGTTCATTTTGATGCAGCTTCTGTTCGAGCCTCATAGATAAACTTAGTTTAGCTGATTCCTCCCTATTCTTTCGTTTTACAGTCCAGACGGCGTCTGTCATGCTTAAAAGGTGATTGATCATAATTAGACCGGTCATTCCGCGAGCCGTGCTCAGGTATTCATTGCTCTTGATACGCATTCCTCGGTAGTCTATCATCAATGGCGTGAGGTTATTTCTTGTATACCCAGTATACGGATATGTGTTCTGATTATTTATAGCATCACTCCAGCCAAGCCCAAATTGTTCGGGATATTTGTAAATCATCTCGTAATACTGCTGACGGGAATTTTCATAAAGATGATGAACTGAAACTCCGGTGTTAGCCCCCCATTCGTTTTCAGCAGACTCCAATAATGCAAAATTAATTCCGCTGTCTTTTCGGCCTAAGTCGCCGGGTCCTATTGTAAAATTCGGATCATTTTGCAGTGACGTTTCCAAAAATTGAAGATACTTATCAACATCCCAATGATTGTCGGCAAAGTTCTCATATCTTCTCTCGAACTTCTTTCCCTTATTTTTGTTATGAAAATAAAGCACCCATCCCGTAATTTCCAAGACTAAAAAGGAGGCGCCCTTTATCACGCTTTCCCGGCCTTTTTGGGAATAAATCTGGCCTGTGCCCGGTAGAAGTGCAGACATGCTCATGGCAAAAAAGGCAGATTTCTTTTGATGGCCTGAACCGGAATTACTCAAGTAGGATTCCTGAAAATCCGTATGCTTTTGTGATACATAAAAAGGCCGACGCAAGGAGTCAATGTGAAAGCGGTTCACATGATGGAAAGCAACAAGCGTTTTGGTTGGAACCACTTTTCCATCTGAAGCCAAAACATCCTGCCACATCAGAAAAATAATAAGACTGTAAAGTGCTGGTTTCAATTCACCGTGGTTGATGTTTAACGTCACCTTTTACTTCTGAATGGTCTCTTCTCTTTTCTTTTCTTCGTCTAGAATAGTTAAGTTGATAACGCTGCTTGATTCCTTTGAAGAATTCAGATCCTTAACTTTAACTTCGAGCGTCGCCACTCCGGTTGGCAATTCGCTTATGTCGAAGCCGATATATTCCTTTTCACTCGTGGATTTGCCTTCTTTTGTTGTAATAGATGAGGTGGAGGCCTCTTGTTTATTGCCAAATACTCCTGTGATCGCTTTTAGAAAACCCTGTCCGCCTTCAGACATTTTGATAGAATATGAAATTTGATACAGACTCTTTCCGTCATTATTCAATGTCAGGTTATAAATTTCATAATATACCGTTAATGGTTTATTTCTTAGAAGACCGGCGGCAGGATTAGGTACTACTTTAAGAGTTGACTTGGGTTTGACAAACTTTTCTTTTGTTATCGTGTTATCGACGTATTGTGCTATCTCTATATCGCTCACCGTGAGTGTATCTGAGGAATAATCACGAACAGAAACCACGAATTGGTATATCCCGACACGGTCTTTTTCATTATTTCTTATTTCAAGTGCGGCGACATATTTTCCGGGTGGAATTTCATTGTCGAGCTGGTCGATATAAAAGTGAGAAGTTATCTCGTTTCCTCCCGCCGTAATATTATAATCCCGATCCAGTTTCATTATTTCATCATATTTCAGATCAAACAATGCAAAATTAAGCTTAAGACTGGTTGAGAACTTGTTCGTCTCCGAAATACTGGGGACAAAATTCAGTTGATTAAAGGGAACGACGTAATAAAACTCTAATCTCGAATCTTTTTTGTTGCCTTTAAATGAGGCGAAATTGCAATTGATCGGCAGGTGCGGCGCACCAACGTCGAAAATGAAATTTTGTTTGTTCGTGTAACTGAGGTTCAAACTATTGTCTTGAAGATTTTGATTTGTTTGCAGAGCACCGGCTGCGCTCTGTATCCTATTCATTCGTTCCAGATATCCCACACTGGGCATGCCCGTAACATTTTGCATTTGTTCTTCAACCCGTTGCTGTTCCACATCTGCCTGAGTCTTTATTTTTAATGCGATTTTTTGATAGTACATGTTGTAACTCGATCTCTCATTGAATAATTCTACGATGTCCTGAACAGTGGCACTATGATCCACAGCGTCAAAAAGAGAAGTGAGTTGATAGGATCCATGAAAGTCCACAAAATCGTAGAATAGTCCGGCTCTAATGTTATCGTAAAACCAGGATTCGTTTTCTTTTATATTCTGTCGAGGTCTTCCGTAGTATACCCTGTCTGGTTTGCCAAGTTTGATATATAGCGCTCCCCTGTCATCATACCATGGTTTGAAGGCCTTACTGTAAGCTTGTCGGGCATAATTCAGTCGCTTGTAATGCTCAATAAGACGCTGATTGACTGGGTCTATCGGATTTGGATCACGACGTTTCCAAAAAGTTTTCAAAAATACCAGTTTTTCAGTACTGGACTTTAGCGCATCCCATTGTTTCGTTTCGTCATTGGTAGCGATCTCTTTGGCGTCGATAAAGACTTTTTCAATTGCATTTACATCTCTAATGTCATTTAGTCCGCCATAAAACGCTTCGCAGGCCTCTTCATCTTTGCCAATGTCCATAAAGACCAGTGAAAGCTGGATGAGAGGAAACGTATCTTCAAGGTTTATGAGAGCGCCCTGTTTGTAGGCATCAATAGCAAGATCATATTCTCCCATTTCACGGTAGGTTGAACCTAATTGGAGCCAAACATTAGGCAAATCAAACGCTACAAACCTGTCGTCCTTGGAAATTACCTTCTTAAATGAGGCTTCAGATTCTCTAAATTTCCCTTCAAATCTTTGCAGCATGCCTTTCAAGAAGATCCCTTCCGTATCTTCATCGTTGTTCCTAAGAATATTGGAAATATATTGAGAAGAACGCTTGAGATTATCGCCAAAAAATTTTGAAAAAATTCGAAGTGCCCCGGACATGTTTTCGTAGTTTTTTAACTCTGTCAATGCCAATCTCTTATAATAGACTGAAGAATCCTGTACATTGATTTGCGCATTACTCGCTTTTTCCCTCACAATCTCATTTGATTGAGCATCGGTTTGCGCGAACCCGAATTGTAAAAGCAAAAATACCGCCAGGCACCAAGAAAACAAACGCATAATAACTCCTTTTTTTTGACTAAAAGAATATAAACTTAGAATTGTAATAAAGCAAATAATTTTGTCACCGACGTTAAGTTCAACGATTATAATATCTTTACGATTACTTTTTTATTTGTTTCATCAAAAAAATTTGCCTTAACACCAAGTTTAAACTTGATTTTTGAAATAGCATTAAATATATTTTCCAGATTCTTTTGATTTTGTTTTTTTTGAATTTAAAAAAGATCTGTTATGATTGAAACTATTCGATGGGTTAATAATTCCATACGAATAATCGATCAAACCGAACTTCCGAGTAAAGAGGTTTACCTTAACATATCAAGAGTAGATGAACTCATAGGAGCGATAACGAAGTTACAAGTTCGCGGCGCTCCCGCCTTGGGAATTGCCGGCGCCTACGGTATGGTTTTGGGTTTGCAGGAATTAATAACATCAAACGAATTTGTTTCCGGCAAGAAAGTAGATGAAATTGCAGCAAGTTTGATTGGAAGCCGTCCAACAGCTGTAAATTTGAAATGGGGCGTATTAAGAATTAAAGGATTGATTGATTTGACAAAAAATAAAAAAACAAGTGAAATGATGAGCAGCATGATATCAGAGGCTCATGCAATTTTGGTGGAGGATATTGAATCTTGTGTTGCACTGGGATTACATGGGGCTCAGCTGGTTAGTGATAAATTTTCGATCTTAACTCATTGTAACACAGGTGGACTGGCAACCGGCGGTTTCGGTACGGGTTTGGGTATTATTGTGACGGCGCACCAGCAGCATAAGCGTATTCATGTATATGTGGATGAAACCAGGCCGCTTCTGCAAGGCGCCCGACTAACCTCATGGGAGTTAACAAAAGAAGGAATTGATCACACGATAATTGCCGATAACATGGCGGGTTATTTAATGGCTCAGAAGAAGGTGGATTGTGTCATTGTTGGCGCAGACAGAATTGCCAAGAATGGAGACGCTGCTAATAAAATCGGCACATATTCGCTGGCCGTTCTGTGTGAAAAGCACAAGGTTCCGTTTTACGTAGCAGCCCCTACTTCAACTATTGATTCGGCGGCGAAAAACGGCAATGAC
This sequence comes from bacterium, assembly GCA_016787925.1. Classification (GTDB taxonomy): domain Bacteria; phylum CLD3; class CLD3; order SB21; family SB21; genus SB21. Next base: position 12,531 of record JAEUSK010000175.1, read on the forward strand.
ATACCGATTGAAGAACGTAATCACGATGAAATCACTCATTATCATGGGAATCGCATCGCACCTGCTGGCGCCAGAGCGTATAACCCTGCATTTGACGTAACGCCGGCATCAATGATAACGGCAATCATAACGGAAAAGAAAATATATAAAGGGCCGCATTATAATTTCGCGGACTGATTAGTTAAAATGAATAATTCGGAGGAAATAATGCATTCTTCAAGACTCAAAATATCAGTGACATTGGTCGGATTTATTACAATGTGTTTGTTGCTTTTTATGGCCGACTTGGCGGTATCCCAAAACAAAAGTCACTCAGCTGTAATTGGCGGGGTAAAAGTTAGATTCAAGAACGCGGTTAGTCAGCCGGCCGACGCACAAAAGTACTACGAAGAATCGATCGATCTCTTATTGAAAAATAACGTCGTTAGAGATGAGCGTGAAAAAGACAAAGAAGAGACGTATTTCTATTTAGGTTCTGTCTACTACTATATGCGAGAATATAAACTGGCTTACGATGCTTTTCAAAATTCATTGAGTCACGGGAAGAAATTTCTTGAAAAAGGTGAACATATTACTGGCGGTATTGAATTATTTTCGATCAAGGAATGTATCAACGATATGAAATTGAAGACATTTAATCAAGGTAACAAAGCATTTAACACCGCGTTAACTATGTCTGCCGGGGATAGCTCCCGGACACTGTATTATCAAGCCATTGATAAATATAATCTCATTCTGGCCTGGGATCCTCAGTCGGTTATTAACGGAACCAGCTATGCAGCGACCGTATATAATTTATTGGCCAATTCTTATATTCAATTGATGAACTCTGAAAAGGACGAAGCCAACAAGAAAATTCTCCGCGAGAAGGTGTTGGAAAACTTGCTGAAATTGTCAGATGCGGACAAATCCAATCTGACGGTCATGTACAATATTTTCATCCAGTATTACGATGAGAAGAATTATGATAAATCGATTGAGTGGATAAATAAAGCGTTGACGGTTGAAACAAATGACAGTCTGGCAAAGGTTATTAAGTCCACTTTGGTGCAACAGAAGGCCTATATTTACGACAATATTCTAGGCAAAACAGATGAGGCTTTTAAGACATATGAAGAGCTTATTAAATCGGATCCCAACAACCCAGATTGGCATTTCAATTTAGCACGCCTATATTTCGGCAAGAATCAGAATGACAAAGCCATCGAAGAACTGAAAATAGTAAAGAGACTGAAGCCGTCAGACGAAGAATCTAATTTTCAGGTTGCAGACGAGATGTTTTTTGCCTACCAAAAGCAACGCAGTAGTGAAATTGAAAAACACGGCGGGGTTGCAAAAGCGGACATGAAGATAGTTACGGAGATCCTTAAGCCTGATATTGAGGCATGCAAAAAAAACATAATGGAAGCTATAGACGTGATGGGTAAAAACCTTGAAACATCATCTGACAGAGCGGAATCGCACTATCGCATTGGTAAGTTTTACAATCTCCTTGCAGAATTAGAAGGAAACTTAGCCTACAATCTCGAAAACAAAGAAAAAGTTAAGCTTCAAAAGCCGTACTTTGAGAAGGCGGTAAATAGTTTGAAAGAGACAATCAAAATAAATCCAACGCACAAGAATGCGTGGCAGAATCTGTTCGTGGCATACACTAACCTGCAATTGGTTAAAGAACGTGATGAAGCCTTGAAAAAATTTAATGAGCTTGGCAAATAATGATAACGAGGTATACGCGTCCTGCATTCGCAAAAATATGGTCTGACGAGAATAAATTTCAGAAATGGCTCGAGGTAGAAATCGCTGTTTGCGCGGCACAAGCTGAATTGGGTTATATTCCCCAGAGTGCTATAGATTCGATCAGGAACAAAGCCAAATTTGATACTTCTCGTGTGTTAGAAATTGAGTCTGAAGTTAAACATGACGTTATTGCATTTCTGACGAATGTAGCTGAATATGTGGGCGAAGATGCAAGATACATTCACTTAGGTATGACATCCAATGACGTTCTCGATACGTCCCTGTCATTACTTCTTCGTGAAGCTGGAGAAATTCTTGTCGCTGATTTGAGAATGCTCCGGGATGTTGTGCGGAACCGTGCGATAGAATTCAAGTATACACCATGTATTGGAAGAACGCACGGGGTTCACGCTGAACCTATTACATTTGGTCTAAAGCTGGCGCTTTGGCATGATGAGATCGTAAGAAACTTGGTGCGTCTTGAAGAAGTTATTGACGGTATTTCGGTTATAAAGATCTCCGGAGCGGTTGGAACTTTTCAACATTTAGATCCCCGCGTGGAAGAAAAAACAGGGCGCATGTTGGGGTTAAAGCCTGTCAACGCTACCCAAGTCGTCCCGAGAGATCTGCATGCCGATTTCTTAACGACATTAGCTGTAATCGGGGCATCGATTGAAAAATTTGCTACGGAAATTCGCAGTTTGCAACGCACGGAAATACTGGAGGCTGAAGAATATTTTTCCAAGGGGCAAAAAGGTTCCTCCGCCATGCCGCATAAACGAAACCCAATCACGTGCGAGCGCGTAGCCGGATTAGCCCGGCTTCTGAGGTCGAATGCTATGGCTGCGCTAGAGAATGTTGCGCTCTGGCATGAGAGGGATATTACGCACTCCTCCGTTGAACGTGTTATATTGCCGGACAGCACCGTTTTGCTGGATTACATGCTAACCCAATTTACGAGTGTCATTCAAAGTCTTATAGTTTATCCTGACAACATGTTAAGAAATATTAATAAAACCCGAGGATTGATTTTCAGCCAGCCTGTTCTGTTGGCTCTAACGAGCAAGGGTATGCGTCGTGAAGACGCATATAAAGCTGTTCAGGAAAGTGCAATGTCCGTTTGGCAATCGGAAAATGAAAACTTCACAGAAGTTATTTCTAAGAACGAGATTGTCAGAAAATTACTGAGCGAACACGACCTTAGTCAGTGTTTCGACATGTCAAGAAGTTTGCAGCATATTGACTATTTATTTGAACGATCCGGAATAAAATGAACTAAACGTTATTAAGGCATCGCAGGAGGCTACCTTGGAAGTCAACATTAAGAAATTAGAAAAAGAGCAGCTGTATTATGACGGCAGCATGAAAAAGCTTTACAGCACCAGCAATCCCGACTACTTGTTTATGGAATTCAAAAATGAGGTGGTTGCTATTGACAGCAAGAAAGCTAAGAAAGTGAGGGGTAAGGGCCAAACCAATACTGAAACATCCTCATATATATTTCAATTTCTTGACAGCTATCATATCCCGACTCACTATATCGGGAAGCTCAATGAAAAATGGCTGGTAGTCCGTAAATTAGAAATGGTTCCAATCAATGTTATCGTGCGCAATGTTTCTGCTGGAACTTTTGCAAAAAATTTCAGAATGGAAGAGGGCCAGGTACTCCCCGCTCCCATTATTGAGTTTTATTTCAAGAATGAAAAGATGGGAAACCCGATGGTTAATGAATACCATCTGTATGCTTTTGGATCTGCTAATCAGGATGAAATCAGAATGATCCAGCGTCTCTCGGCTAAAGTAAATGCAGTAATGAAAAACTTTTTTGAGCGCCGAAATTATCAACTGGTGGATATAAAATTGGAATTTGGCCGTTCTAAAGGAAAAATCTATCTTGGCGATGAAGTCACGCTTGACACATGCCGAATTTGGGATAACGGAAATAATTCAAAGTTAGAAAAAGAGATCGCGCATGGCAAAGATAATGAAATAGGCAAAATATATAATGAAGTGAAACAACGAATTTTACATCCGCGCGCCAAGGACGAAAAACTTAATTTGGTCGGCTAAGGCGTAAACGCATTTGATTTATTAACATGGAGTAAAAAGAACTTGAAAATATCGAAAGAAGGAACGGTCACGATTGTTTTAGTTAATATTTTTGTTTCGATGGTCATAATTTTTCTTATTTTTTTTGGTAATCCGGTTCTGTACTGGTTGCTTATTCCGTTATTAATCGTAGAATTCTTGGTCGTTTATTTCTTCCGTGATCCTGAGCGTAATATTCCATTAGCCGCCGGCGTGATAGTTTCTCCGGCCGACGGGAAAGTCGTGCTGATTAAGGATGTTTATGAAGATCAGTTTTTGAAATCAGACGCTGTGCAGATCAGTATTTTTCTGTCTGTTTTCAATGTTCATGTAAATCGAATTCCCGTCAGCGGAACGATTAAGTATTTCCGTTACATGCGTGGCGCTTTTTTGGCCGCCTTTAATCACGATGCATCGGTCAAGAATGAACAAACAGTCATTGGTATTGAAATGGGTAACGGTAAGTTATTGTTCAAACAAATAGCAGGATTGTTAGCACGCCGAATCGTGTTTGATCCAAAAGAAAACGACAGCGTAGTTGCAGGTGAGCGCTGTGGCATAATTAAATTTGGATCACGCGTTGATGTGATCGTACAGAAAAACGTTGACATAAAAATCAAGGTTGGCGACAAAGTAACCGGCGGAGAGAGCATTATCGGAGTCATTCGATAGACTTAGTCACAAAAAATTGGAGATTTCTGTTTGAGACCATCGCCTAAAAGACACCTTCCGTCATTGGTAACTGCATTGAATCTCTTTGCGGGATTCTTGTCAGTGGTGTACTCAATAAATGGCGATTATGTTACGGCAGCCTGGCTGATCGTTGTCGCAGCTGTCATGGACGTACTTGACGGCAAGGTTGCGCGCCTGGTTAAGTCCAGCTCTGACTTCGGCGTAGAGCTCGATTCTTTGGCTGATGTATCTAGTTTTGGTTTTGCGCCAGCTATTCTGATCTACCAGTCCTATTTTGCGTCATGGGGTTTTTTTGGAATATTTCTCAGTTTTTTGCCTCTTGTTTTCGGCGGGATTCGGCTTGCGCGATTTAATACGCAGGCTACTGAACTTGGTGAAAAGGACGCGTTTTTCAAGGGTTTACCCATTCCCTCATCAGCCATTTCGCTTGTAGGATTTGTTGTTTTCGAGAAATCTATATTTGGGGGATTCAAGCACCCGGAAATTCTCACCGGCTTGACCATCCTCGTATCCGTGTTAATGGTTAGTAAGATTCGCTATGACGCCATGCCTAATTTTTCATTTAAGCGGCAGCAAGACGTTATTAAAATCATTTTGATGATCGTCATTCTTCCCCTACTTGCGCTATTTCCATCAAAAATAATATTTCCGGGAATGATGATGTTTATCTTGAGCGGTCTATTGCGGGCACTAATTGAGCATTTTAAGAGGGCTGATGATGATGATGAAATTTCAGATATCCCTGCCGTAGAATAACTCTTATGTCTTCTTGACAATTTTCAGAAATTTTCTTTTGCCTACCTTTAAAATCAAATCGCCATCCAGTTTCACATTTAGCCTGTCATCTGTTATTTTTTGGCCGTTTAAGCTGACCGCGCCTTGTTGTATCTGTCTTCGGGCTTCATTTCCGGAATCAACCAGTTTCGTTAATGTTAACAATTTTACCATAGTCATTTCGTCTGCCGTCACGCTAAAAATGGGGACGTCTTCCGGGACATCTTTCTTTTTGAAAATCAAATCAAATTCCTCTTCTGCTCTTTCGGCGGATAATTTATCATGATATAATGCAATAATTTCCATTGCCAGTTTTCGCTTAAGCAGTGAGGGATTCACCGACTTGTTTTCAAGATCCTTTTTTACTGTTTCTAATTCCGCAATCGAAATGTTTGTCGTTAACTCAAAGTATTTATATATCAAAGAGTCCGGTATAGACATGATTCTTCCGAACATCTCTTTCGGGGCATCGTCAATTCCGACATAGTTGTTCAGAGATTTGCTCATCTTCTGAACCCCATCGGTTCCTTCAAGCAAAGGCATGGTGATGATGACCTGTGGTTCCTGGCCGTATTCTTTTTGTAGGTCTCTTCCAACCAGCAAGTTAAATCGTTGGTCCGTCCCGCCCAACTCAACGTCAGACGCAAGTGCAACCGAATCCATCGCTTGGGCAAGCGGGTACAAGAATTCATGCACGCTGATGGGTTCGCTATTTCTATAGCGGTTCTGGAAATCATCACGCTCCAGCATTCGGGCAACGGTATACATACTTGCCATTTTCACCACGTCAGCAAAGGTCATTGGTGCTAGCCATTCTGAATTATATACAATTTTAGTTTTTGCAGGATCCAGAATCTTAGAAGCCTGTTCAAAATAACTCTTGCCATTATGACGTGTTTCTTCCAACGATAAAGAAGGCCGTGTCTTGTTCTTGCCAGTCGGATCCCCTATCATACCCGTAAAGTCGCCGATCACCAATATGGCTTCATGTCCAATGTCCTGGAATTGTCTTAATTTCCGAAGAACAACTGAGTGGCCAATGTGCAAATCCGGCCGCGACGGGTCACAACCCAATTTAATTTTTAGAGGCTTATTTTCTTCTATTGAACGTTCCAGTTTCCTTAAGAGTTCATCTTCCGGTATGATATCAACCGTTCCGCGTCGAATTATCAGAAGTTGTTCTTCGATAGAATGAAGCATTAATTCTCCAATATAATGGGTTTAAGTGGAAATTTTATAGTCACCGTGGTTCCGATGTTTTCGCGGCTGTGAACTTGAATTGTACCGCCGTGTCTCTCGACCAGCATTTTTACTATGGACATACCCAAACCAATTCCTTTGGGCTTTGTTGTATACAATGGCTCAAACATCTTTTCAAGGTCGCTTTGCGGGATGCCGCAACCGGTATCTTTGATTGTGAGATCAACAAATTCCTTATTCAGCATGGTCTTCACATATATCTTGCCGGAATCATCAATGGACTGTATTGAATTTAGAATTAAGTTAACTAATATCTGCTGAATTTGGCCATCATCAAGATACAGTTCTGGAATGGTTTCGTCCAATTCTTGTTCAACGTGTATATAGTCAGGGAATCTAAGTCGAGTAAGTGTACCGTTTATGATCTCATTGAGAATGCACGGTTTCAGACTTGGTTTTCGTTCCCTGGAGAAATCGAGTAAATCGTTTATGATCTTTGTGGAAATCATAACTTCATTGTCAACTATCTTCAACAATTCGTCGGTTTCTGAGGTTGCCTCTCTGATTTCATTTTTCATCAAAGCGGCGGCAGTCTTGATCCGTGAGAGAGGGTTACGCAGTTCATGCCCGATGCTCGCCGTTAATTGACCTACAACTGCCAGCTTTTCAGTTCGCACGAGTTTATCTTGAGTTTCTTTTAATTCGAGTATATTCCGCTCAAGTTCTCGATTCTTGCTCAGCAATTCTTCCGTCAGGTTCTTATTATCATTGAGCAAATCGAATCTCTCAAAAGCCTGTCGTATGGTAATTCGTAATTCATCCGTATCCCATGGTTTTACAAGGTATCGGTAAACAATACCGCTATTAATAGCGTCGATAGCAACCGACAGATCTGTATATGCTGTAAGAATGATATTTACTGTGTGTGGAATTATCAGTTTGGCCTCTTTCAAAAATGCCATACCACTCATTTTTGGCATACGTTCATCGGTAATTATGACTTTCACCGGCGAATGTCTTAATATTTCAAGAGCATCAAATCCATTGTTTGCAGAAAGCACTACATAATCCGACTCAAATGTCTTAATCAGTACGTCCAATACGCGGATTTCATCATCAACTATGAGCAATGGTTGGATGTTTTTCATTAGACCTCTATTGGTTTGGACAGTTTTAGTGATCCATCGACTGCGTCCAGAAGATCAATCAGATTGAAGGGTTTTGACAATATAAAATCAACCTGAGGGTTCTCTGCTTTTATCTTGTCCATTTCTGAAGTCCATCCCGTGACCATAATAACTGGAACTTCAGGGCTCATTTCTTTCACTCTTGACGCGAGTTCTAACCCGCTAATTTTCGGCAAACTTAGATCTGTAATAACCAAATCGAATTTTTCTTTCTTGAATTCTTCAATCGCCGACGCTGCATCGTGATGACAGGAAACTAGAAGATTCCGTGATTCGAGTATGGCGACCATCAGTTCGCTCAAGGCTTCGTCATCATCAACTACAAGTATATTAATTGACTCATTTTCAATTTTAATATCATTCCGCAGTCCTATTTCCGGACGTAATAAGGGCGCTGAATTTGCCTGGTCAAAAATGAATTCACAGGTGTAACTGCAGTCGGAAGACAAGTCAAATCTGAAATCTATACCAGTCAGACTCAGGAGCATTTTTGTTGTTCTGAATACAAGTTCCGATCTTTTCTGATATTCCTGAATCTTTTCAGGATGCCGGCCGTCGGACAAATCGTTTTGGAGGTTTTTTAGCGTTATATGCGTTCGGCCCTTGCGCTCGCGACTTTCAAAATAAATTGTACTATTCGGATGTGATCTGGTAATTAAGACGGACAACAAATTGTTCAATATCTGGTCAAATTCATTTTTGTCCAGCTCTGTAAATCCACATGAAACGGTTTGGTTACTAAGAAGGACATTGTTGACGGCCAAGCTGTTTTTGATGACGCTTTCTTCTATTCCGAAGAGAGCCTCATCAATCATCAATTTAATGTCAACCAAAACATGGCTGGAATTATCAAGAGCAAAACTGTTGTCCTTGATCTGGATTACCGCCTTGGTCATTTTCTCCAGAATATCCACTGTATGTGATAAGGCCACATCTGATTGTCGATTCTCGGTCTCACAGAGAATACCTACATTTCTGATGATCTGTATTAAGTGATCCCGGGCGTCTGACAATAATTCTGCTCGGGTATCTTGCAATGAATAATTATTCTTCAATATATGCAATTCTCTTTCGATTACAGTCAGTTGTTGTGTCAAGTGATCAAGACTCTTACTAATATTATCTCTGCCCATGCAAATGGATAAGTACCATGCGAGCTCCTCTACTAAATAGACGATTGATTTATTTAGCACTGCATTGGGTTTAAATCCGACATTTAACGTCCCGATAATGTGGTCTTTGGCTATAATTGGCGCCACAATAAACGTTTGCTTGGTCTTGCTTTTGAAAGGAGAGTCCTGTATGTCAGGGAATTTGGCTGAACTGTAGACATAGGACTGGACCGTATTCTGTATGGTTTTATAAACCAAATGACCGTGTGTTAGTTTCTCGCGTTCAAAATTCTCAGCAATGATTGTCGTCTTATCAAAAGTGAATTCGGATGTAGAGAAAAAACACTCTTCTTTAGTGTCATATTCCGTGATCAATACATGGTCAGCCGAAAACAAGTAATTTATTCTTTCAGCCAGAAAACGGCAAATGACGCCGGTCTCCATACCAATGCCAATTGCCCGCACAAGTTCGTTTCTAAACTCGCCATCCTTTTGATTATCAACCGGCTGGCAGAATATATTAATAGTACCAATGACTTTGCCGTCTATTCCGTGTACAGGGACTGTAGTTTGTATGAGTTCAAACCCGAGTGAAGTAGAATTTTGCGTGATAACCTCATTTTTCGCGATGGCTTGATGAATTTTGAAATAATCATTGATTTTCTGTTTTTCGATGATTGGCAATTCTAAATTTTGACCGATGAGGGATGTCACAAAAACGTCCATATCCGTCACGGCTATTGAAAAATGGGGTGGTAAGAGGGTTTTGAACGAATAGCAGAATTCAACCAGCGATTCCAGAAATTTCCCATTTGGATTTATTTCGTAAAAGCGTCTTTCAAAAATAATGATGTTTTCAACTATATCTTGAAGGTTGTTCATAACTGGTGGTATAGATTAGGCAGGGTGCGCTACTATTTCCATCTCATTTTTTCTGAGTCATAATTCATAAACATTCTTGAACCAACAGGCTTAACGGTTCGCTCAGAATACTTAGCCGAACTTTTCTTATTATACGGGACTTCTGTAATTCCGGATACTTCAAAGTATATGAGCTGGCCGATGGGCATTCCGGCATATACCATTACAGGCTGCTTCACAGAAATTTCAAGAGTCCAAGTGTTGCAATACCCAACATCACCCTTGCCTGCCGTTGCATGAATGTCGATGCCGAGCCGACCAATGCTCGATTTGCCTTCAAGAAAAGGGACGTGTTTAAGTGTCTCAGTGTATTCCTCTGTGACGCCAAGATATAATTTTGTTGGTAAAAGCAAAAATCCTTCAGGCGGTATTTCAAAATGCGAAATGGGATTATCCTTCCGGCTATCAATTATATCATCTGTATAGACGGCTAAATATTTCGCAAGGTGCACATCGTAACTATTCGTCCCGAGGCATTCTCTTCGATAAGGTTCGATAACGATTGTCTTAGACTCAATTTCAGCCAGTATTTGTCTGTCTGTGAGAATCATCTGTTTTTTGTAGTTTTGTGTTTTGTATTATTTTTGCTAGATTGGTCAATCAAAAAATATAGATAAATGCCGTTCCAATATCAATATTATTGTTTACGGATTGTTTCAATTACGTTAAATAAAATCACAAAAGTTGACTGCCGACCAAAAAAAGAGACTGAAAAAGGGTTTGGTGCAACCTATCCTCAACTGGTACCGGAAAAACAAACGGGATCTGCCATGGCGAAGCACACGCGATCCGTACAAGATTTGGATTTCTGAAATCATGCTTCAACAAACACAAGTTGAACAAGTTATTCCATATTACAGTCGCTTCCTAAACAAGTTTCCCTCGATCAATACCCTGGCTAGATCTGATATTGACGACGTCCTGAAAGTCTGGGCCGGAATGGGATATTATCGAAGAGCACGCTATTTGCACGAAGCGGCAATAATCATGGCGGAGAGACACGACAGCAAAATTCCAAGCAATTATGAATTGTTGGCCGCCCTCCCAGGATTCGGGCCGTACACGTGCGGCTCAGTTTTGAGCATTGCGTACAACCTTCCCTATCCGGCAATTGACGGAAATGTCACTCGACTCATATCCCGACTCTTTAAAATTGAATCGGATATCACACGGACTGCAGCAAAAAGAACGATTGAAAATATCGTTGATAATCTGATACCGATGAATAAAGCTTCCGAATTTTCACAAGCCTTGATGGAAATGGGGGCTACGGTATGCAAATCGAAAAAACCGAAGTGTCAAAGCTGTTGCTGCAGAAAGATCTGTCGAGCCTATAATGAGATGTCAAATCCAGAAATCCTTCCAATAAAAACAAAGAAAAAACGGAACGTTCATTTTCATATTGCCGCTGGAATCGTCAGGAATGGAAACACTGTTTTGATTTCTAAACGTCCAGAGAATGTCATATTGGGTGGTCTATGGGAATTTCCCGGTGGTAAGAAGGAAAAGAAAGAATCCTTGGGTGCCGCATGTGTCAGAGAATTAGAAAGTAAAACCGGGATTAGCGCCAAAATAGTCAGGCCTCTTATGTCAATTAAGCATCATTATTCTCATTATAGTATTACAATTCATTTCTTTTGCTGTTCATACTCAAGTGGTCGAGTTGATACATCGATTTCAAAATGGGTCAAAATAGACGATCTCGACAAGTATGCGTTTTCAAAAGTGCACCAGCAGATTGCATTAAAGATCAGGGATGGGGGTTGCTAGTAGAGTCAATACGAGATGCTGCCGGAATGTTAAAAACAGTAGTATCCAATGATATGGGAACAAAGATACTGTCTTTTTTCTCAAGTAAATTTTCCGGCTGGTGTTTCTTTACCAGGTCTTTATTTCTATATACTGAAATAAACTTGTCATTTTTCTCCTTCCCATCAGCAAACTCTACATATCGGTACCATGTAACACGATAGTGCTCATTTTTTTCGCCAACGGGACCATCCTGAATTGGCCCATCGAAACGCAATCGTCTTCCATCGTTTTTACCAAATAATTTGAAGTACATCTTGGTCCTTTTGAGATCGACCAAATTTTGCATTAGGACTATATTTTTAGTGTCATTTTCAAATACCAGATCCGGGCCAAAATCGGCAACGGTTGCGTCAAGTCCGGAAGGCAAATAGTATTTAACTTCAAATGAATGATTGGCGCGTTTCAGGATTTTTAAGCCCGAAAAGAATACCGTGCGAAAAAGAGTGCTGGATACCTGACACATGCCCCCGCCATACTGCGGCTCCGTGCTGTCTCCATTTATAATAACAAGCTCCTTCTCATATCCGGTGGTACTGTCAACTTTACCCATTTGCTTCAAAAAAGAAAATTTCTTGCCGGGTTCAATGACAACGTTTTGAAACGTTTGCGAAGCATGGTTAATGTTAAATTTTCTATTTTCAGGTGAGCCGAAAAAATCGGTTACGCCGGTTGCTAATACATCAGACACACCAAATTCATTATTTGGGTTGGCAACCCCACCCAATAAATGCGCAACCACCAGCGGTACTGCGTAGTGACCCGAAGTGTCGAGTTCGTTAGCGATGATCGTGTTATTAATGGCTATGATCGTTTTGGGCACGTCCAGATAATATCCATCCTTGGCAATGCCTTCGACGTGAATTTTTCCACCCTCGTTTGATATAGTAATATCTTCTTTTGCCCGATACATATAAGGCGCAATGCGTTTATTCAGATCGTTTCTCAATTTATCTGAATTAAGGACAGGATATAATGAGTAATTTCCAAACTCCACTATCTTTCGAAATTCAATCCAGTTTCTTCTCTCGTAATTGTCGATCTTCCACTCATCGAAGTTGTAACCGTCATAACTGTAAATCATCACGAGCCTGCGGTGGACCAGCTGATTTGCGCGGCGTTTTGCAAAATGCGCCATATCCAGCGTGATATCGGGCGACTTTTGCTCTATATTGATCATAATTGGTTCGGGCTTTAATGAAGCTAGAATATTGTGATACTGTTCAAGTGCTGCCTTGTCATTGAATCCGAACCCCTCCTGCCCCGGCAAGGCAATAAACTCTTTTCCACTCAGTACTACTGAGGCATCAAGCACCTTGTTGTTACGCAATTTTGGAATACGTTCAATGACATTTAATACAAATCGTGCTTCATCAAACCAAATCTCCAAATAAAGTGTCGTCGTCTTTAGGATGGAGAAAATGCGGACTTTTTGGTTATCAACAAAGTCTTGCTTGTGACCTATCTCATAAGCATCGTGCAGTACAGCATCCAAATCAAACTGAGGCTGAATCTCCTCGTTTATTATGGTGTAATTACCTTCGTTGCTTCTTAAGGTGACGGCCATGCTTTTGAATTCTCTCAAATAGTCATTTACGAGAGTACGTGCTTCGGAAATTGTTTTACCGCCTACATCAAGCGGGCCAACCCGCGAATTCCACACCAACCTCTCATCGAGGTATGCGTTGTTAATTGCAACTGCCGTAATAAGCCATCCGGCCAGCAATAAGGTTCCTGCTACGGCTTTCCTTCTTGGATTGGAATATTCTTCATGTCCCATCCAAATCTTGGAGGATATATTTTGATCTGTCTGATTCACAAGGCGGTTATGTTATTGTATGCATTAATAATACTTCGGAGGTAAAATACTTCTCGTCCTCTTGCCAATAAATTGAGCGCAGACCTTGTTGTCAATCAAATGTGCTCCAAAAGTTTGGTAAAATAATAAAACTTCATCCACAATAACAATAGTTAGTTTAATCAATTTCTTGTGTTATCGCAGAAAATTCCCTATCTTTATTGCCCAATATATCGTTTCAAATTTGCTTTTCAACACCGTTTCTTATCCATCATTACTTGATTCAGAATGATTACCAATAAAAATATTGGAATAATCTTAAAAAGAATAGAGAAAAAAACGAGACATAATGTATTGCCCTCTGTCAGTATAATTGCGTCCGGATCTTCCTCGCCGTTTCATGTACTAATCGCCACAATATTGAGTTTACGGACTAAAGATGCCGTAACTCTGGAAGCCAGCATTCGGCTGTTTAACACAGCCGAAACACCGGAGTCTTTGATACTCCTGAGTCAAAAGGAACTTGAAAAACTAATTTACCCTGTAGCTTTTTATCGAAATAAATCAGCTCAGATTCTAGAAATCTGCCGCAGACTTATCAACGAACACAGCGGGATTGTTCCTAAAGAACTTGATGAATTGCTGAAGTTTAAAGGTGTTGGCCGAAAGACGGCAAACTTAGTGCAGATACTCGGCTTTGGAATTCCCGCCATGTGTGTCGATACGCACGTGCATAGGATTTCGAATCGTTTCGGATATATTAAAACCAAAACACCTGACGAAAGCGAACTGAAATTGAGACAGAAATTACCCATTAGATATTGGCTTAGTTATAATGATCTCTTGGTAACATTCGGACAAAATCAATGTAAACCCGTTTCACCAGTTTGTTCGACTTGTCCTGTTACCAAAGAGTGTCCAAAAGTCAACGTCAGCCGGCATCGTTAATCCTATGATAACCCATTCACCAACACGTCAATTTGGTATTACCATATTCTTCTTGTTCAACTTTCTGATACCAAGGATTGAGATTATTCAGATTATCCCATACCAAGACTCGGGTGAGCTAAAATGCGATGTTGTTATCAACGATCTGTTCAACTCAAAGACTCATTCAGTCCTCTTTAGCGGCATACCGATTCATGTTGTCATAACTGCAAAACTGCAGCGTGTTGAGAGCAAAGAGGTTCTGGTCAATGAAACGAAGATTATTCTTTCTTATGATGTTTGGAATGAAGAGTTTACTTTTGAACAATCAGGTATCAAGGAGCAAATCCATAATTTGGATTCGTTGAGAAACCGCCTTAAAACACTGAGGGGTATCCCAATATCAAATCTGTCTCTATTGACGGAGGACCAAAGATTATATATATCGATGAAGATTCATGTCTACAATGAACGATCAGGCAGCCTTATAGATTCGATTAGCCAGACGTCGTCTAACAAAAAATTCACTCTTGGAGCTGTTATAAAGTTTTTTTTCGGCAAATCTGAACCGGATGACCATTGGTATCACTCCGGCACATTTACGTTACATGAATTGAAATCGAATTGACGTATGCAATTTAACAAGATCAAATACAAACTCATTGCAGGCATAGGAATTATAGCGATCTTACCGGCTATTCCTCTCTCTTACCTTTTTGAGAATATGATTGATAAGCTGTTTAGTCTTAGGATGAATAATCGTATCGAGACGGCTTTAGAAGACGCCGTGGATATTTCTCGTTTAATGATACAAAGTGAAAAGAAAGTCAGCCTGAAGAATACCAGACAATTTGTTGAAAACCCGATGGTGCTGGCGCTGTTGAGAAAATATACTACTCGACAACTGAACGAAAATGATGTTAATGACTTGGTAAAAATGGCGCTTTTGGAGGCAAATAAACTCGACGGAGTGGCAATTTATGATAATTCACTTCAGCCGATATTTCTAAACACCGTTTACCAAAACAAAGATATAGTGAATGGCCTGAAAGATACACTATTTGCCCGACAGCGGCTTCTTGCCAATTCAGATTATGCTGACTATCGTGAAGCAGAGCATTTGCTCATTGCAGGCATTCCGCTATCATTACCTAATCAGCAACGCGGAGTTATTGTCAGCGTGGTCGTGGTTACCCCTGGGTTTTATGGGAAAACCGAAAGTGTTCTTACCGCCTTACAATTATATAAGACATTCAATGTGGAAAGTGAAAACATAAAAGCCAGTTTCCTCTATGCGTTTCTGTCTGTATACTTCATCATCATTTGTCTATCAATCGGATTAAGCGTATTTTTTTCTGCCGTCATGACACGCCCAATCAACAAATTAGCGCTTGGAACGGAACAGATATCAAAGGGAAATCTTGATTATCAAATTAATATAAAACCGCGAAGCGACGAGATTGGCCAGCTCATGATTTCCTTCAATCAGATGGTGCAGAATATTAAACACGAACAAGACCGTGTACTATACCTTGAAAAGATTTCGACATGGCGTGAAATCGCGCAGCGTTTGGCGCATGAAATAAAAAACCCATTAACACCTATACAACTTACCATACAGCAGATAAAAGACTCATACGAAGGCGACGACCCCAAATACAGAAAGATTCTTGAGGAGTGTTATGAAATTGTCGATGAAGAAATTCAGAGTCTTAGAAATTTGACCAAAGAATTTTCCGAATTTGCACGTATGCCTAGCATGTCGTTTAAGCCCACACAGTTGAACCAGATCATACAAGATGTCGTCGCATTTTACGCAAATGTCAGATTCAAATTATTATTACAGCAAGATCTGCCGACCGCGGAATTAGATGCCGAGGCGGTCAAACGCATCATGATTAATCTGGTAGATAATTCGTTATCTGCAACCGGCGGGAAGGCGGATTCTCAAATAACGATATCAACCCGGTCGTCTGAAACGGCGATCCGGCTGATCATTTCAGATAATGGACACGGCATTCCAAAAGAAAATCTTGTAAAAATATTCGAACCTCATTTCTCAACAAAAACATCGAGCATGGGGCTCGGCCTTGCAATTGTCAAGTCAATTATTGATGAACACAAAGGACAAATTGAAGTTGACAGTATTGAGAATCTTGGCACGACTTTTACGATTGATTTCAGAATAAAGGCGCCTAATCTACTTGACAATGGGTAAAAAGGAGGGCTGTATGCCGTACTGGATTTTAAAATCAGAACCGAACACATATTCATTTGATAATTTAGTTAAGGACAAAAAGGCAACATGGGACGGGATACGTAATCCACAGGCTCTAATACATATTCGTTCCATGAAAAAGAAAGATCTGGCTATGATTTACCACAGTAGTGAGGGTAAATGTATCGTCGGATTAGCGGAAATTGTTTCTGACCCGTATCCCGATCCGAAGCTGAATGAAAACAAATTCACTGTGATTGATCTCGTTCCAAAACGTAGGTTAAAGAAGCGCGTGACATTGTCTGAAATTAAGGCCAATCCGAAGTTGTCCGAATTAAAACTGGTAAGGCAATCGCGGCTTTCAGTGATACCTGTTCCGGAAGTGATGTGGCATGAATTGCTAAAAATGGCAGGAGAAGAATAATCATTGGATCGTAACTCAAGAAAGAACTACTCAAGCCTTGTAAACAAACGCAATGCTTCTAAATATTTTTCGCTCGTTTTCTTGATGATGTCCTCTGGCAATACAGGTGCAGGCGTATTATTGTCCCATTTAATTGATATCAAATAATCACGCAAAAATTGCTTATCATAACTGGGTTGACTGCCGCCGGGCTTGTATTGGTCTGCCGGCCAGAATCGGGATGAATCCGGCGTTAGCAATTCATCAATGAGAATTAATTCCTCATCAAGGAGTCCAAACTCCATTTTTGTATCGGCGATAATAATTCCCTTCTCCGATGCCAACTTTTGTGCATGCAAATAGATCTGTATACAGGTTTCCTTAATCTTATTGGCAATTGTAGTCCCGACCATATCTTTTACATTTTCAAATGAAATATTCTGATCATGCCCTTCCTCGGCCTTCGTAGAAGGTGTAAAAATCGGCTCAGGAAGTTTGTCTGATTCTTTTAATCCATTGGGCAATTTGACCCCGCAGATTGAACCCGTTTTCAAGTACTCCTTCCAACCGGATCCGGACAGATACCCACGCACAATACACTCAATAGGCAGCGCACGTGATTTATGAACCAACATACTGCGTTTTTCGAGTACCGAATCATAGGGTTTACATATATTCGGAAATGTCTTGACATCTGTGGAGACAACGTGATTTCGTACAATAGTATCGGTCTGACCAAACCAAAAAGCCGAAATTTGATTCAATACCTCCCCTTTTCGCGGTATTGAGTTGGGCATTATGACGTCGAAAGCTGATATGCGGTCTGTGACAACAATGAGCAGATAATTGTCCAGGTCGTACACATCACGTACTTTTCCGCGGCGCATGAGCGGAATTTTTTCAAAATTAGTTTGCGTCACAAGCATGTTACTTCCTCGCCTTATTTTCCGTGACAGTGTTTAAATTTCTTTCCGCTTCCGCACGGGCATGGGTCATTGCGGCCAACTTTTTGTTCTGCCCTGACCGGCGTGTGGCTGACTCTAGCGGGTTGCTCCTCTCCTTGCCCATCAGATGCTCCGGAAAAACCCATGCCATCAGTAGATGCATGTACCGTGCGTAACACCCGCGCGCGTTTGATCATTTGTTTTTCCATTTCTTCGGCAGGTTCAGCCCGGAATACGAATTCAACGATTTCAGCGGTAATACGGTCAAGAAGCTGCATGAACATATCGAATCCTTCTTTCTTATATTCGATCAAAGGATCTTTTTGCCCGTAACCCCGTAAATGGATGCCCTCCTTGAATTCCTCCATTTCGCGCAGATGTTCTTTCCAGCGTTCATCAATAGTCTTCAGTAATGCGATACGCTCTATTCTGCGCATGTTTTCTGAAGTCCAGACAGTTTCTCTTGACTCGTAGCGCTCCATGAGGTGCTTCCGCAAATAGTCGCTAAACTCCTCGAGCCTTATGCCAAATAGTTCATCATTATTGAGCGCAATTCCGCAGGTTCTCAATAAGTATTCCGTTAGGCCTGCAATATCCCAATCTTCAGAATGCGGACGATCTCCGACATACTTTTCATTTACCATTTCAACAAATTCGTCAAGAACATCCAGAAATTCATTCTTGACATTTTCATTCAGCAATGCCCGGCGGCGGCGGCTGTAAATGATTTCACGCTGCTGGTTCATCACATCGTCATATTCCAATAGTCTTTTTCGGATGCTAAAATTGCGCGCTTCAACCCGTTTCTGCGCACGTTCTACCGCTTTGGTGATCCAGCGATGTGAAATAACTTCTCCTTCCTCTGCGCCTAATCTGTCCATGACGCGGGCAATTCGATCCGATCCAAACAAGCGCATCAAGTCATCTTCGAGCGAAATAAAAAACACAGAGGCCCCCGGATCACCCTGCCTGCCGCTTCGCCCGCGCAACTGTAAATCAATACGCCGCGATTCATGACGCTCTGTTCCGATAATCTGAAGACCTCCCGCCGCCTGAACGCCTGACCCAAGCTTGATATCCGTTCCGCGTCCTGCCATGTTTGTTGCGATAGTCACTGCACCTTTTTGACCGGCATTTGACACGATCTCTGCCTCGCGCTGATTTTGTTTTGCGTTGAGAACTTCGTGCTTTATTCCCTTTCGCGTAAGCATTCGGCTAATAGTTTCTGATACTTCCACGGAGGTTGTTCCGACAAGCGTTGGTTTGTCCGCTTTTTGGTTTTCCCCGATAAGATCGACCACCGCATTGTATTTCTCGCGTTTTGTTCTGTAGATCTGATCTTCGTAGTCACTTCGAACTATGGGACGATTCGTAGGTACGACCGTTACGTCCAGCTTGTAAATTTCGAATAATTCAGTTGCTTCCGTTACCGCGGTACCGGTCATACCGGCCAACTTCTTGTAAAGTCGAAAATAGTTTTGCAGCGTAATGGTTGCGAGCGTTTGCGTGTCGCGTTCGACTTTGACTCCTTCTTTTGCCTCAATCGCCTGGTGCAGGCCGTCGCTGTAGCGGCGACCATGCAAAATACGTCCGGTAAATTCGTCCACGATTTGCACTTTTCCGTCCTGCACAACATATTCAATATCTTTTTCGTACAACGAATATGCTAACAGAAGTTTTTCAATACTGTGTATTCTATCGCTGCGCTCCGCAAATACTTTCCCTAATTCGTCTTTCTTGATGGCCCGTTCACGCTCACTGAGGTCGTGATTCGTATCAATCTTTATGATTTCATCCGAAAGATCCGGAATAATAAACATCTCCGGGTTTGTCGGCGACATGGTATTTCGTCCCTTTTCAGTCAGATCTATGGCATGACTCTTTTCATCGATTGCAAAATAAAGTTCTTCGTCAATTTCATGAATTTTCTTATCCCGCAAATAATTATTCTCCGTCGCCTGTATGAGTTGCGCGACACCTTCCTGCGTCATAGCTTTCATTAACCGCTTGTTCTTTGGCGCGCCGCGCAATGCCGTAAGCAGTTTGATCCCCGCCTCTACATTATCCCCCTTCTTAAGCGCCTGATCACCATCTGCAACAAGCTGATTAACCAAACGGGTTTGCATGTCGAGCAGCTTCTTTACAAGGGGGTTACTTTCCTCATATTTTTGATTTGTAGGCGTGTCCACTGCTCCGCTGATAATCAATGGCGTTCGCGCCTCATCGACCAAAACTGAATCCACCTCATCCACAATCGCATAGTAATGCCCACGTACCTGTACCACATCGTCCGGCGACGTTGCCATATTGTCTCGTAAATAATCAAATCCAAACTCATTGTTGGTCCCGTAAGTGATATCGCAATTGTATGCCTCTCTCCGCTGCGCAGGATTCATGTCATTAAGAATCACACCGATAGTTAGTCCAAGAAATTCATAGACTTTTCCCATCCACTCTTTGTCGCGTAAAGCCAGATAATCGTTTACGGTTACCAGATGGACGCCTCGCCCTGCTAACGCATTTAGGTAAATTGATGCTACGGCAACTAATGTCTTGCCTTCTCCGGTTGCCATCTCTGCTATTTTGCCTTGATGTAAAACAATTCCTCCGATCAGCTGGACATCATAAGGAACCATATCCCATGTTACTTGCCGGCCGCACACCATGTAGGAGCTCCCCTTTAGGCGTTTACAGGCTTGTTTTACATTTGCAAAGGCCTCCGGCAATATGTCATTTAGCGCAGCCTGCTGCATGTCAAACAACCGCTTTTCAGCGTTCTTGAGTTCATCCACTAATGCTTTTGCAAGATTGTGATCGGAACTGGTCTGGACCTTTTCTTTAATTTCCTGAACGGCGGCAGCTTCTTCTTTAGTAAGTTCTTTGATTCTGTCTTTGAATTCGCCCGTTTTCTCGGCAAGCTGCTCAGCGCTCAAATCGTCATATAATGCATCGTATCGATTAATTTCTTCAACAATAGGCGATATTTTTTTTACATCGCGTTCATGTTTATTACCTAATATGGCTCTTAGTACGGCTGAAATCATGGGTTAAAGCGACTCCTTCATCTATTCAACAGTTAAATTGTATTTTCGCATTATATTTTTCTATTATTCCAGTTACATGTCTATAGTTGCTATCTGCCTTTAATCAAACGATCGGCCAGAAAAGGGGGCAGCCCTCTGTCTCGTATTTTTTGAGCGGTCACTTCCATGTTGTATTCAAAGCGATAAGGCTGGTAATACCATTTATCGGTATCAAAAATTCCGAAGCTCAGGCGCGGATTACCATCTCTCGGTTGTCCAATGCTTCCAACATTAATCAAATATTTGGTCTCTTTACTCAGCGAAAACGACATAACAGTGCTGGTATCGCGATAGTATATCTGAGGCACGTGAGAATGGCCGATGAAGCATACTTTTTCTTCAAAATGATCGAATTGCGTAATAGCATCATTCCAGGTAAACACATAATGCCATTCTTCAGGCTCCTGCGGCGTCGAATGAACAAAATATATGTCATTGAGCTTGTGCGTATATGGCAGTAGTGAGAGAAAGTTAAGATTATTTGCACTGATCTGCTCGCGAGTCCATAGTACTGCTTCCTTTGCAATTGGGTTAAAATTATCTGTTGCTTCAATATGCGTTACGGCGTAATCATGATTTCCCATGAGGACTATGCAGGAGCGCTTCCGCATTATATCTACGCACTGGTCCGGATCAGGTCCATAACCCACAACGTCTCCCAGACAAATGATCTCGTCGGGTTTTTGATCATCGATCACATTGAGCGCTTTGGTTAAGGCCTCTAAATTAGCGTGAATGTCAGAAATGATGGCTATTCGCATGTGGAATATTTCGTATGTAGTTTATTCTTTCACTGCTCCGCTGGTGAGCCCGGATATTATTTGTTTTTGAAATAAAAGAAAAATAATGATCATCGGAATAGACGAAATACCGGCTCCTGCCATTAGGTGCGGTGTGTCAATATCCTGGTAACCGCTGAAAAAAGCCAAACCGACGGGCAATGTTCTCATAACATCAGAATCTGTGAAAAGAAATGGAAACAAAAACTGATTCCAATTATTCACAAAAATGTAAATTCCTAGAACCGCTAATGCAGGCTTTGCCATGGGCATGATGATACGAAATAATATGGTCATTTCGGCGGCTCCGTCCATGCGCGCCGATTCTTCCACAGAAACGGGTAATTTTTCAAAGTACTGTTTCATCAAGAAAATTCCAAACGGATTTACGACCCAAGGAATAATGAGTGCCCAGTAGGTATCTAGCCAGTTGAAATGATTCATCAACATGTAGAGAGGAACCATGACAATCTGTCCGGGGATAATTAAAGTCAAAAGGACCGTAATAAAAAGTATATTTTTATAGCGAAAATTCTGTCTTGCAAAAAAGTAGCCCGCCATCGAACAAAAGATCAGATTACCTGCCGTAACCGCTACCGAGACAATTAAACTATTAAAGAAATATCGCCCAAATAATCCTGAATTCCAAACGTCAAGATAATTTTTGAAAGAAAAAGTTTTTTCGGGATATTCAACCAAAGAGACAACTATCATCCATGCGACGGGAGCAATACAAACAAGGCTGACAGTGAATAAAAGTGAATACCTATTCCATGAAGTCATTCGTTCGTTCTTTGGAGGCTAAATGGCTGCAATACTTTGCTCAGGCTAACTTCCTAATTGACCTGCGAGATTCAAACAAGATGAGGATTAATAACTACAGACTAATTAATCGGCATCGTGTTCACCGCGAATCGTTGTGTATGATGACTATTTCATATCTGCGGCAACGGCAATATCTTCGACGTCCTTGTGCTCTTCCGGCTCAGCTAAATTACCATTCTGGTCGGTGCCATCTGCATCCAAGGACTTCTTTGAACCTAGGATCTCCTCAATTTCCTTTTTATCCAGAACTTCTTTCTCCAGTAATTTTTTAGTCAAAGACTCTAATTTGTCGCGCTTTTCGATCAACAGGTTTCGGGTCTTTTCGTATGCCGCATCAATGATGGCTTTAACTTCCGAGTCTATCAGTTTTGCCGTTTCTTCGCTATACGGTTTCATCGTAACTCCGCCAAGAAAATTTTCACGTCCGTTCTCTATGTATGAAATATTACCCAGCTTTGTTGACATACCATACATCGTCACCATGCGCGTGGCAATTTCTGTAACACGCTCAAGATCATTCGATGCGCCGGTGGAGATTTGGTTAAAGACAATGTCCTCAGCGGCACGCCCGCCAAGCAAACTGCATAGTTTCTCGATCAATTCATCACGAGACAACAAATATCTGTCTTCAAGAGGAGTCTGCAGCGTATAACCAAGCGCAGCTACGCCGCGCGGAACAATGGAAACTTTATGTATAGGATCCGCATTCTCGAGATAATGTCCGACTACCGCATGGCCGGATTCATGATAGGCAACGATGTTTTTTTCTTTTGGACTAATGATCTTATTTTTCTTCTCTAGTCCGCCGATAACACGTTCAATTGCATCCTGGAAATCAGACGTATCAATTCGCTCCTTGTCTTTTCGAGAGGCCAGCAAAGACGCTTCGTTACATACATTGGCGATCTCAGCGCCCGCAAATCCGGGGGTCTGGGCTGCCAATGCCTGTAGATCCATATTATCAGCAAGAGGCATGCCTTTTGTGTGAACTTTAAATATTTCCATTCTGGCCTTAAGATCCGGTCGGTCTAATACCACCTGACGGTCAAATCGTCCGGGTCTTAATAACGCAACATCTAAAACATCCGGCCGATTGGTCGCTCCAACGATAATCACGCCTTTGTCGGTATTAAAACCGTCCATTTCAACCAGTAATTGATTCAAAGTATTTTCACGCTCGTCATGGCCGCCCATGATCATTCCCTTTGCCCGGCTCCGGCCAATGGCATCAATTTCATCAATGAATATAATACACGGCGCTTTTGATTTTGCCTCGGCAAATAAATCTCTGACGCGTGAAGCACCGACACCAACAAACATTTCCACAAAATCAGAGCCGCTCAAATGAAAAAAAGGCACATTAGCCTCACCAGCGACCGCTTTTGCAAGCAGTGTTTTCCCTGTTCCAGGAGGACCGACTAATAGAACTCCTTTGGGCAGTTTTGCCCCGAGTTTGGTATATTTTTTTGGATTTTGCAGGAAATCAACTATCTCACGAACCTCTTCTATCACTTCTTCAACACCGGCAACATCGTTAAACGTTACTTTTGTCTTTGAATCCGTAGCGTAAATTTTCGCCTTACTTTTTCCGATGCTCATCACATTGCCGCCGCCGCCCATCCGTTTAAAAATAAATCCCCACAAAAGAAAAAGCAGAAGTAGCGGAAAAATCCAGTAAATTAGAATATTCTCAAGCCAATTACTGTCAATCACGCCCTTGTAATTTACACCGGCAGCTTGGAGGTCTTCAACTAGCTTATCGTCGGTTAGAGAGTTGACAATAAAAGTCTGACGGAGGTCTTTTTTAAATTGACTTTCAAAAAAATTTCCAAGTCGAATCCGTTCGGTGATATCCGTAGGCTGCTGGTTTGCTTTTTCCTGCTGAGCAACGAGACTATCGGGCAATTTAAATTTTCCGAATATCTTGTCGTTGGTGATTTGAACTTCGTCGATTTTTCCTGCGGCTAATTTATCGCGAAACTCCTTGTATGTTATCTCTGCGTCTTGTCCGCTTGGAAATAGTATCGGATTTAGGAGAACAAATAGAAATAGAACGCCCAATATGATAGGTATCTGCAGTTTTTGTTTATTCATTATATATTCCTTATGAGCCCTTTTTGAGTTGTTATTTTTTTGTGAGCCTTTTAGACTTTTGTTTTTTCTTACTTTTTGGTTTCATTCCGTTGTTATGGACCCGCAGGGATTTAACGATCGGTTCAAGTGCGATCTCAACAACCTTGGAAACTTCTTTAACCAGAACAAACTTGATCTCATCGCGGATTTGTTTTGGAACTTCGTCAAGATCATTGGCATTCTTATTCGGAATAATTATGGTTCGTATTCCTGCGCGATGCGCCGCGAGTATTTTTTCTTTTACGCCCCCAATTGGCAAAACGGCGCCTCTCAGAGTAATTTCTCCGGTCATTGCGATATCATTTCGAACTAGTCTGTTCGTTAATAGCGAATAAATCGCCGTATACATCGTGATTCCTGCTGATGGCCCATCCTTCGGAATTCCTCCTGCCGGTACGTGAATATGTATGTCTATTTTGTCGAATTCATCTTTGATTCCTAGTTCTTCTGCCTGCGAACGAATTTGACTCAATGCGGCAATTGCTGATTCCTTCATGATATCACCCAGCTGCCCCGTCAGTGTCAAGCTGCCCTTTCCCCTCATTTTTGTAGCTTCAATAAACAGTATGTCCCCGCCGGCAGCAGTCCATGCCAGCCCTGTGACAATTCCAGGCTTATTGATTCGCTCGACGGCATCCGAGAAAAACTTTATCTTGCCGAGGTACGTATACACGCTTTTCTTGTCAATCGTGGTCTTCGTAATTTTTCCTTCGGCAATTTGGTGTGCCACGCCTCGGCAAATCGTCGCAATTTCCCGTTCCATATTTCTTAGCCCCGCCTCGCGTGTGTGATCGCGGATAATATGCTTGATTGTTTCACGGTCAAATTTGATTTGTTTCTCGCTTAAACCGTGTTCGCCTATCTGTTTTGGAATAATGAATTTTTGCGCAATATTTATTTTCTCTTCTTCCGTATAACCCGGAATTTCAATGATCTCCATGCGATCACGCAGGGCGGGTATGATCGGATCTGCTAAATTAGCTGTTGCTATAAAGAGAACTTTTGAGAGATCAAACGGTACATCCAGATAATGGTCTGCAAAACTGAAATTCTGTTCAGGATCAAGCACTTCAAGCAATGCGCTCGACGGATCCCCGCGAAAATCCATTCCAACCTTATCAATCTCATCAAGCATGAATACAGGATTGATGGAGCCGCCTTTCTTGATACCTTGTATCACGCGCCCCGGTAATGCGCCGATGTATGTTCTGCGGTGGCCTCGAATCTCCGCTTCATCACGAATCCCGCCTAAAGACATGCGCACGAATTTTCGTCCAAGCGCCTTCGCAATAGAACGGCCTAACGACGTTTTGCCGACGCCCGGGGGACCAACAAAACAAAGAATTGGGCCTCGCATATCGTTCTTGAGTTTACGCACTGACAGATATTCCAATATTCTTTTCTTCACCTTTTCCAAACCATAATGGTCCGACTCAAGGCTTTTTCGCGCCGCATCTATCTTCATATTGTCTTCTGTAAATATGCTCCATGGCATGTCTACAAGCCAGTCAATGTACGTGCGCGATACTGTATATTCGGCCGCCATAGGCGACATTCGGCCCAGACGCTCCAACTCCTTTTTTGTGACATCATACACTTCTTTCGGCATCTTCGCTTTTTCGATCTTTTCTTTTATCTCTGTGATTTCCGGATTGGCGGATTCCGCATCACCGAGCTCACGCTGAATTGCCTTTAACTGCTCACGCAAATAGTATTCCCGTTGCGTTTTACTGATTTCGTCCTGCACGTCGCTTTGAATTTTGTTCCCTAATTCCAGAGTCTGCAAAACCTTACTTAACATCACATGAGTTTTATCCAGCCTCTCCTTCACATTCAGAACCTGCAGTATCTCCTGTTTTTCTTCTGTTGAAATATTCAGCGCTGAAACCGCTACGTCGGCAACTCGGCCCGGCAGTTGAACATTTAATATCATCGACGTCTGTTCTGCGGTAAGGTACGGCGCTAAACCGGCCATTTTTTGAAAAATACTCTTTATATTCATGACCAACGCATCTATCTCAAGATCATCACGTGATGGAGGAATATCAACCAATTCATCAATCTTTGCCACCCAATAGGGATCATCCTGTATAAATTCTTTGAGTCTGATCCGCTGCACACCCTGAACGATGACACTCTTGCTGCCGTCCGGCATGTCGAATACTCGCATAATCGTCGCGGCTACTCCATATTCATACATGTCTGAGTGGCTGGGATTCTCAATCGAGCTCTCCTTCTGCGCTACAACGCCAATCAACCGATTGGCGTCGGAGTATTCTGAAATCAGCTTAAGCGTCTTGTCTCTCCCGATGGACAAGGGCATGATCTGCTGGGGAAATAGCACCGTATTGCGCAATGGAATAATCGGCAGCGACTCAGGCAACTGGCCTTTTTTCTTTTTTTCCTTGAGTGAAATCTGCTCCTCGAAAGTTTTTGTCATCTTCTATTCCTTGATAATGAACTCATGTAATAATAAATAATAAAAAAGCATCAGGGACCGCAAAAGATTCCTGATGCTAATGCACAAGAAATCGGATTGTATCGCCTAGTTTGGCATATTAAACGCGACAAACAATGAACTTCCTTTGCGATTTACCAGCAGCAGCACTGTTTCTCCTTTGGTCACCTTATCTACTTCATCAATAAATTCCTTCACATTCTTAACGTCCTTCCGTCCAACACGCTGAATAATATCGCCTTGTCTAAGCCCTGCGCCAAATGCAGCACCATCCTGTTCAATGTCCGTGATTATGACGCCCGGAATATTTGAGACGCCGAACTTACTTGCCAGATCCTTATTCATCGTGGTAACATTTATTCCCAATCGTTCAAAGCTCTTTTTAGCAGGAGCTTCCTCTTTTACAGCCATCGGCTCGCCGGGGGCTTCCGCTAATGTCACTTTTACGATTATTTCTTTGCCGTCCCGTATGAGTGTAAGATCAACATCGGTTCCTGGTTGCTTTGGAATTATTTGTTTTCTAATCTCGACGCTATTGGCAACTTCTTTGCCGTTCACCTTGACAATTACATCGCCTTGTTTCAATTGTGCTTTATCAGCCGGACTGCCTTCCACGATTTGAGCAATGACAGCGCCTTTGGCCGACTTTAATCCAAGCGCTTTTGCCATTTGTTCATCCACGTCCTGCATACTCACGCCAACAAAGCCGCGGACAACTTTACCAGATTTGATCAATTGATCCATAATAGATTTCGCGGTATTAGAAGGTATGGCAAAACCGATTCCTTCATAGCCGCCGCTTCTTGACATAATTGCAGCATTTATGCCGACTAATTCTCCGCTCATATTGACCAACGCGCCGCCGCTGTTACCGGGATTAATGGCTGCGTCCGTTTGCAGAAAATCAACGTCGGTATCAAGTCCCACGGAGGAACGCGACATGCCGCTGATAATGCCGGCAGTTACTGTATGACTAAGCGACTTGCTGAATGGATTTCCAACAGCTATCGCCCATTGGCCGACTTTTATATTATCCGAATTGGCAACTTTGATGGCCGGTAGTCCTTTTTCATCAATTTTTACAACGGCAAGATCTGTCCTAGGGTCTGTACCGATCAGTTTTCCTTCATACGTCTTTCCGTTTGACAGAGTGATTTTTATCTTGTCTGTTCTGTCGATCACATGATTATTAGTTATAACATATCCGTCGGTGCTGACAATTACTCCAGATCCAAGACCAGCAACTTTTTGTTCTTGTTTTGGCTGGCTCCGTGGGTTTCCGAAGAACCGTCTAAACATATCGTCCCCGCCCATAAAATCATTGAAAGGGTCGGTATATTTTACTGTGGTTTCAGTTTCAACCGTGACCACGCTTGGTGTTACGTATTCCGCAACAGCGGCAAACCCTTCACTCCAGTCCTTCATAGCCGCCATCTTCTCTTCTAATTGCAGTCTGAGTTCAGTATCCGATCCCGCTCGCCCTTTAAAAGTCATATCTAAGTTAGCGGTCAGCAGGATGCCGGCGACTATTCCAATAATTACTAGTACTAGTCCTATGATCAGTCTAGACGATCTCGCTGTATGCATTGAGTGCCTCCAAAATTAGTTATAAATAAAGCTTTTTTTTTCTTACGTTATAATAGACTGAAAGTTTTGTCGATAATTCAAAAATAACTTGTCAGGTAAACATGGATACATATTATAATATTTAGAGTTAACTCATATCGGTTACCATTTCATACCGGTTTCATTTGCAAATGCTTCCAGCAGGTCTTTTTGTTTTCTTGTCAAGTTTTTTGGAACTAAAAGTGCCAAAGTAACGTACATGTCGCCTTTTTTTCCACTGTGACGAACGCCTAAATTTGAAAGCTTCAGCATGGTTCCGTTTTGAGTTCCGACCGGAATTTTGACTTCCACGTGGCTTCCATAAACTGTCTTAACTTTAACTGTGCTCCCAAGCGACATCTGTGCGAAATTGACAGGAATTTCGCAATAAACATCATTACCCTTTCTTGAAAAAAACGGATCGGACTGAACGCGTACCGTCAACAGTATGTCAGGGGAATTGTTTTGATGTATACGCAATTGCTCGCCGTCGTTAATTCCCTCTGGCAATTTTACTCGTATCGTGCGCGGAACATCACTGTTTATAGCAAACTCCACGTCTCCACCATTTATCGATTTCTGAAACGGAATAGATAATTCAACATTGATTTCCTGTTTTTGCGTAGTGTTGCCAAAGAACATGTCATCCAGTATATCTGCAAACGATTCACGCCCGCCAAATCCGTAAGATTTACCGCCTGATTTCATGTTTTTCATAAAATCATTAAGTTCCGAATCGGAAAAATTTTCAGAGTATTGATAATTTTTTCCGCTTCTCTGTCCGCCAAATCGCCGCAGGGCATCATACTCTTTACGCTTTTTCGTGTCGCTTAGGGTATTATACGCTTCAGACATCTCCTTGAATTTTTCCTCGGACTGCTTGTTCCCGTGGTTTCTGTCAGGATGAAATTTTTTCGCCAACGTTTTGTAAGCTGTCTTTATCGCCTCTTCCGAAGCAGACTCGGAAACGCCCAATATTTTATAATAATCTTTCAAGCAAATCTTTCTTACAATGACAATCCAGATTCCTGGGCATACTGCGTGAGTCTTTCAACGCGCTCTTCCGTCGTTGGATGCGTTCTGAACAAGCCGCTCAGGCCGCCTCCTGTCAAAGGGCTAATGATGAACATATGAGCGGTCGCATTAGTTGCGTGTAATGGCAGCTGCAAATTTCCTTTTTCTAATTTAATCAAAGCGTTTGCCAGCTGCATCGGCCTGCGAGAGATTTCAGCACCTGTTCTATCCGCCAAAAACTCACGCGACCGTGATATGGCTAACTGAATGATGGTCGCGACAATTGGAGCAAGAATTGCCATGATAAGAAATGAAAAAATGTTACCGCTGCCGCTGTCATCATCATCTGAACTTCTGTTGAAGCCGCCGAAAATGGCAGCCCACTGCGCCATGCTGGCAATATATCCGATCGCACCTGCGAAAGTTGCCACGATTGAACTGATCAATATATCGCGATTCTTAACGTGCGCCAGTTCGTGCGCCATTACGCCCTCAAGCTCATCTTCGCTCAACCTTGACAAAATACCTTCTGTGGCTGCAACTGCAGCATGCTCCGGATCACGTCCGGTAGCAAATGCGTTTGGTGAATCTGTCGGAATAATATAAAGCCTCGGCATTGGCAGACTTGCATTGGTTGCCAACCGCTGAACCAAATTATAAAACTTTGGGTTATCGTTATATTGAATTTCTTTCGCGCCATACATTTTCAGCACGATTTTATCGCTAAACCAATAGCTTATAAAATTTATAATACCGGCCAATACCAGGGCGATAATTGCACCCGACTGACCGCCAATCATGTTTCCGATAAACACGAAGAGTAATGTCAATATCGACAGTAAAAACATCGTTTTAAATGTGTTCATGAAAAACATACTTGAAACCCTTTCTCTGATAATTTTTGTCTAGTCCTTCTTCCCGGAATCAGCCTTCTTTTCTTTTTTTTCACCATTTGAGCCGTTCGATGCTCCGGTTTTCTTATAATCAGTTATGTAAAAGCCGGACCCTTTGAACATAAGGCCAGACCCCGCTCCGATCATTCGTGCTGAAGGTTTTCCGCAAGTCGGACATGTCGTTGACGGTACATCGCTGATACGTTGGAACTCTTCGAATACATGCCCTTCCGGACATTTGAAATCATAAGTTGGCATACATTGTTCTTTCGTATTTACTTCTTTTCTTTATCGTCAACTACTTCATAATCGGCCTCTTCCACTTTCTTGCCCTGATCACCTTCCGCGGCCTCTTGACCCGGTTGCGCCGCTTGAGCACCTGCTCCCGCCTGATACATTTTTGTGGAAATTTCATTCCACACGCTTTCCAATGATCCGGATGCAGATTTGATGTCATCGACGTTATTTGAAGCGATTGCGTCGCGTAATTTCTGCAATTCAGTTTCAAGGCGGCTCTTGGAGTCGGCGTCAATTTTATCGCCAAATTCTTTAATGTTCTTTTCCGTTTGATACGCAAGGCTTTCACCATGATTTTTCGCATCAATTCTATCCCGACTGCGCTTGTCTTCGTCAGCGTGTTCTTTTGCCTGGTTAACCATGCGCTCGATTTCTTCAGAATTCAATCCCGACGATGATTCAATTCGAATGCTTTGTTCTTTGTTGGTCGCTTTATCCTTCGCGAGCACATGCAAAATGCCATTGGCATCAATATCAAACGTCACTTCGATCTGAGGCACTCCGCGCGGCGCAGGAGGGATTCCGACTAATTCGAATCGTCCGATTTCCCGGTTGTCCGTAAAGAGCTGACGTTCGCCCTGCCCTACGCGAATAGTTACCGCGGTTTGGCTGTCAGCCGCAGTAGAAAATATCTCGCTTTTCTTCGTTGGGATCGTCGTATTACGCGGAATCATTGTTGTGAATACTCCGCCGAGCGTTTCGATTCCAAGCGACAACGGCGTCACATCGAGTAACAACACATCCTTAACTTCGCCGGCCAATACGGCGCCTTGAATTGCCGCGCCGACCGCAACAACCTCGTCCGGATTGACGCCTTTATGCGGTTCTTTTTTGAAGAGGTCCTGAACCAGCTGTTGTATCTTTGGTATACGCGTCGAGCCTCCTACGAGAATCACTTCATCAATTTGCGAATACTGCAGTCCCGCGTCTTTCATAGCCTGCTCAACCGGGCGAACGGTTCGCTGTATAAGATCTTCGCAGATTTGTTCAAATTTCGCGCGCGTCAAGACAATATCCAAGTGTTTAGGCACGGAATCCACCGCTGTAACATACGGCAAATTGATCTGTGTCTGCATCGAGCTGGATATTTCTATCTTCGCTTTTTCAGCTGCATCTTTTAACCGCTGCAGCGCCATGGCGTCTTTACGCAGATCTATACCTTCATTCTTCTTGAATTCATCTGCGAGCCAGTTTACGACGCGCTCGTCAAAATCGTCTCCGCCCAGATGCGTGTCGCCGTTTGTCGAGAGAACTTCGAACACGCCGTCTCCAATTTCCAAAATTGAAATATCAAAAGTGCCTCCTCCTAAATCGTATACCGCTATCTTCTCATTTGATTTCTTGTCAAGTCCATATGCTAATGCAGCTGCAGTCGGTTCATTTAAAATCCGCAACACATTGAGGCCCGCTATTTTACCCGCGTCCTTCGTTGCCTGCCGTTGTGCGTCATTGAAATAGGCTGGAACCGTAACAACAGCATCCGTCACGGCTTGTCCCAAATAATCCTCAGCTGTCTGTTTCATTTTCTGCAATACCATTGCGGAAATCTCAGGAGGTGAAAAAACCTGATCATTAATCTTCACGCGCGCCGAATTTCCGTCGCCGCTGATAACCTCATATGGCACTTTTTGACGCTCTTCTACTACTTCATCATGGCGCCGCCCCATGAATCGTTTGATTGAAAAAATCGTATTTTTTGGATTGGTAATGGCCTGCCGTTTGGCCGGGCCGCCGATAATTCTTTCGCCAACTTTTGTGAATGCGACAACTGACGGCGTCGTGCGTCCGCCTTCAGCATTTGCAATGACAACAGGCTGTCCGCCTTCCATAATTGCAACGCAAGAATTAGTTGTTCCAAGATCGATTCCTATGACTTTTCCTTTGGTCATGATTCTACTCCTTTTTATGTTCTTTCTTCAATTTATTTCTTACTTATATGTAAAATTATCGCAGTTGCACAAACTTGTACAATTACCAGTCATTGCAAACCCTATACCGCGCAAAATCATGTATTTTTACGCATTTATGTCCATAATTTGTCTCCTTCGTGTCAATTAATCATGCATTTATGTCAGTCAAAGCTCTTTCATGTCATTATGTCTGATTACGACGAGTATTTCATTTGAAAAATTGCTTTGAAAATGAGTGAAACTATGTTAGATTTATCATGAATTTGATCATCAATTGACTGGAAATTTATTTTGCAGTACGCGACGTCAAACATTCTTTGGTTGTTGCTTTTACATGGAATTATTTGCAACGAAACCCTTGCCGCTCAGGTTCGATATAATTTAAGTCCTACCCCTGTCTTTGGTGGAAAAGGACATATCTATTTTAACGGAACCGCCGACAGCGCATACGCAAGTCCCGGAAATACTGCAAATGGAAATGAAAACCTGGAGCAACGCGTCATTGATGCGGTCAATAACGCAAGGAAGAGCATTGATCTGGCTGCTTTTGAATTAAACAGCCTAAATATTGTAGTGGCTCTTTGTCAGGCGAAAGTCAGAGGAGTAAGAGTTCGCATAATATTTGACGATGAAAGTGCACCGAATAATAACAAAGACCTTTGGAAAGTTGCCCGCAGTCTTCTTCAGAACAAATATCAAATACCCATGCTAAGCGATGCCGGCTGGCCAGCTGTAAAATCCAAAAAGAATTTCTACAAAGGGCGAAGCGCTTTCATGCATAACAAATTCTTGGTGACAGATTATCTCACAGCGGATTCGACGGATGATGTAGTGATTACCGGATCATATAATTTTACCATCACGGGTATGGTCAGCATGCAAAACGTGATAAAAGTTCAAAACCGCGCCCTGGCAAGGGCATATACAGAAGAATTTGAAACTATGTGGGGCGGTACTGGTGAAACTCCAGATACTTTAACGGCTGCGTTTCATCAATACAAGAAAAAATCGTCAAATGCGAAAACTTTGGTTGGAGCCAAAAGCAGAGTCGAAGCTTATTTTGCTCCGATGAGCAAAGATAAGAGTCGGCCTAGTTTGCTCGAAATTGTTGCGGATCTGATTTCCAAAGAGGCCGATCATGACATTAAGATATGCGCGTTCTCTTTCAGTACCGGCGTAGAGATTGACGAGGCAATCCGTGAAAAATTTGAATTAAAAAACCTGGACCTTAAAGCGGTTTTTGACAAAACCGGCAGAACTTCCCACGGCCTCTACAGCGCAATGACATTAGATTCAATTTCACGTAACCCTTGGGCCAAAAAAGCGGAAGCCTTTCTTGCCCATGAAGATCGCCAGCTTCACCATAAGTACATTCTCATTGACGCTGAAAATCCGGATACGGAAGATATCCCTGTCCTCATTACAGGCTCATTTAATTTCAGCAAGAATGCCAATGAGGCTAATGACGATAATTTTCTCGTCATTTATGACAGACAGGCCGCTAATCAGTTCTTGCAGGAATTTTACGCACGTTTTAATTCGGCAAAAAAACATGCGCTGAGAAAAAGCATGTCCGCTGAGGTTGAATCAGAAAATGAAGATGTAGACTAATAACGTTTCAATACGACCGGCTTACGAAACACTTCCTCAAATAGCCCCTTTTTCATATTCACGGCCCATTCTTCCAGATCTATCTTTGACGAAGCCTTGATCCTCAAAATAAAACTCCGTGGCTGAACTCTGCATTTAACGGACGACACTTTACTAATGTGGCTTCGATCAAGGCCGTCTGCCAATCGTAATATTCCTGCCAATTTCTTTACGGTCAATCTTTCATTTTCGGTTAAACGGCTGTATCCGTCATGTTTGGGTTTCGGGTGGCTCTTTCGATGATAACGCGCGATATTTGCAATGATTTCTTTTTCGGTATCCGTAAAACCGGCCAATTCCGAATTACGTATCAAATAATAAGTATGGCGATGATGCTGAGCATGCGAAATAAAGAAACCAATCTCATGAAGTAATGCCGCATATTCAAGAAATTCTCTTTCCCGTTCTCCTAGCTTATGCAAATTCTTCGTCTGGTCAAAAATGCTCAATGATAATTTTACCGCCTGATTGGCATGATGTGTATCATAATTAAACGTCTTTGCTAATTGCGTTACGCTTTTGTATCGAATATTTGATAAATGATGATGATGGTCGACTTCATACAAACGGCTTTTCAAATAATCATAGATAATGCCCTCCCGAAGCGCAAATTCAGAAACCGTGAGTTTTCTAATTCTTAGCAAACTAAATGATTCTTGTAATACGAGAGCGCCCGCAACAATTATGTCCACACGCTTAGGATCGAGCCCTGGAATTTGACTACGCTGGGCGTCGGTTCTTGCCCGCAATAGAATCTTCACAACCTTGTTGAGTTCATTTTTTGTAAATGAAAAATTATTAACCTGCAAACTCACGATTTCGCCGCGCATAGCCCGGATAATATTGGCTATGTTTTGTATCGTTCCTGAACTGCCAATTGCAAACTCATATCGGTATTTCTTGATCTCCCTGGCAACGGGCGAAATGAAACCAACAATGTGTTCGCGGCAAGCCTTAATATCTTTATCTTTTAAACTGGACTTAGAAAAAAATCTCTCTGTTAATCGGATACATCCTATTTTTAGACTATTGGCATATAACGCCTCGCCTTTTGATCCGACCAGATATTCCACGCTGCCGCCGCCGATATCGAGACATAATACTTTCTTCTCAAAAACCGGCAGAGCCTGCAAGACGCCCAGATAAATCAGACGTGCTTCTTCAAATCCGGAAACCACCTCTACCGTGATGCCGGTACGCGCATGAACTTTCTTGACAAATTCGTTTTGATTTAATGCTTCGCGTACGGCGCTGGTTGCAACCGCCCGGATAGGGGCTTTATAACTTCGCGCTATTTCAACAAAGTGCTTTAAGGCCGTAATGCCGCGCGCTGTCGCGTCCGGGGTGATAGTCTTCATATCTTTACCGCCGCTGCCGAGACGTACGTTTTCTTTAGCGCGATCCAGAATTTTGACGTTCCCATCGGGGAGGATTTCTACAATCACCAGGTGAAAGGAATTGGTGCCAATATCAATCGCGGCGAGGTAATTATTTTTTTGATCAGTCTTTTTTTTTCTCATGGCATCGTATCGGTATGGAAATCAATTAAGCCTGACTAATGATCTTTAACTGACGCGGCGTCAGATACCATTTTAGATTGCCGCGGGGCGTCGGCGTAAGGCGCTCCACATCGATCTTACACAAGCTTCCCTTTTTCAGCGCAAGGAACAGCTTACTATTTCCGACAAAATATCCGGCAAGCTTTCCAAGGTCAGGCTGATGTCCAACTAAGAGAACTTTGTAGTCATTCTGAAATGACTTGAAAGACTGCATCAGATCGGCAACAGACATTGGAATCGCTAAAGCAGCGCAGTTGTGGATTTTGTTCGTGCAATCCAGCACATCGCCTACAATTTCTGCGGTCTGTTTTGAACGCACGAGCGGGCTTGTTAAGACGACGTTAAAATGCAGTCCGAGTCTCTTCATTCCCTTGGCCTCATCGCGCATTAGCCCCACTCCGTCTTCGGTCAGCGGTCTGGCTGCGTCGGATCTAATCTTACCGCCGATATCTTCGGCAACACCATGGCGCAATAAATAAATTTCCATTTTTTTCTAAGCTCCGAATTTTTTTAATTTGCCGGCATTAGCCAGCGCCAGTTCCATAATATAAAACGACGGGAAATTACCCAATTGTCCTTTTGAACATTCAGTTTCATTAAAACCCTGTGCATCGTCGAAACTACATACGGCTGAATTAATCATGAATGGAACCGGATGCCAACTGTGGCTTTTCATCGGCGGCGGCGTGGAGTGATCGCCCGTCACCATGATCACGTCCGGATGCAATTCCCGTAACATTGGAATATGCCTATCCACTTCTTCAAGTATCTTCATTTTACCTTCCGGATTCCCGTCTTCACCGTACGAATCTGTTTTCTTTATGTGAATAAAAAAGAAATCGTATTTGCTCCAATTTTCTTTCAGAGTTTGAAATTCATCTGAAATCTCCATTCCCGTATGCAAAACATCCATGCCCACAACGCTTGCGACGCCGCGGTACAAGGGATAACTCGCTATACAAACCGGTGAGATATTGAATCGTTCTGACATCGAAGGCACATTCGGCAATACTGAAAATCCGCGCATGAGGATGCTATTGGCCTTAAGCTCACCTTTTAAAACCTGATTTGCTTTGTGAATAAATTTATTTGCGATGAGCGCCATGCGTTTTGAGGCTGCATTATTTGCAACAGCCTGAAGCGCTTTGACGCCGGTAACTTGCGGATCGGTATCTTTGATACGCCCATCCAGTTTTTTCCCGCGAAAGACTACGACAAAACGGTATTGTTCCCCCGGCCTAATGATCACTTTAACATCATCGATTTTTTTGATCTTGTTGGACAATAATTCACATAACCGCACGCATTCTTCTGTAGGAATACGTCCGGCACGCCGGTCTGTTAATAACCCTTTTTCATCGATCGTGGCAAAATTACATCTCGTTGCCACATCGCCGGCCTGTAATTTCATATCCAATCCGAGCGCCTCCAAGACGCCGCGGCCGATCTGAATCTGGTCGTCGGTCGGATCATAACCGAATAAAGAAAAATGAGCCGGCCCGCTGCCGGGCGTTACGCCGTATGAAACCGGCATAATTCGCCCGCAAAGTGATTCTTTTGCAAGCCTATTCAAATTAGGTATATTCGCTAATTCTAATTCGGTTTTAGGACGTTCATTCGTTCGTATACCGCCAAGCCCGTCCATTACTAAAAGTACGATCTTGGAATCGGTTTTTTGTGAGAGCATTTTGATTAAGTCACTGTGCACCATGGTGAGCCTCATTGGGTGTGGTTAGATGAAGAAATATACTTTTTTTTTTGATATGATTCAATATTTATGCAATGACCTGGCTTTGCGCCAAACGAATTCCTTCATCGTTTGGCTTTATAATAGCTGGTTTATTACATTCTCACAGAGAGTGTGATTCCATGGTGTTATTTCGTTTTCTGATCATTTCTAAATTCGTAACTTAGAACTTCTATGTTGCATTTTTATTATGGGTTGAATATATTGAGCCGTTCTTTGGAATGTCGTCCAATGGTAGGACCATGGACTCTGGATCCATTAATCGGGGTTCGAATCCCTGCATTCCAGCAAAACAAAGAGTAGCTGCCGCTACTCTTTTTTATTTGTTGCATTTAATTTCACAAAACAATACATTCGATTGTGTAAAAAATCGCTTTATTAACTCCCATTGGAGGTGTTTCTCATGAATTTAGGTATGCCAGAGATCATTATCATTTGTATCGCAGTTTTAGTTCTTTTCGGCGCTAAGAAAATACCGGAATTTGCCCAAGGCCTGGGTAAAGGTATCAGAGAATTCAAACGCGCGATGCATTCGACCGAAGAAGAGATCAAAAAAGGAATTACTGAAGATCCGGATAAGAAATCATAATAAATTTCGGAAACTATATTTTTCAGAAATCCCGATCATCCGACTTGTCGGTGTGTCGGGATTTTTTTATAGGATAACTATCGGGACGAGACGCGTTAACCAGTGACGAAAGGTTATAAAATGACGAACGCTCTATGAAAGTAGATGCGATAATTTGGGACTACGATGGTACTTTGGTAAATTCAGTGCCAAAAAACCTTGACGTTACCAAACAGATCCTTTCTGTTGTTGCTCCTCGCCTAACTGGTGAACATTTACCGAACAGCCTGAAAAGCGAGTTCGTCTACCGCACAGCCAATCATCAAGCCAAAAATTGGCAGGATTTGTATGTTTCTTATTTTGGAATGACTGAAACTGAAATGCTTGAAGCGGGAAAATTGTGGACGGAATACCAATTGAAAAACTCGACACCTGTAGAATTGTTTCCCTTGATAAGACAAACCATTGATCAAATTGGTGTGCCGCAAGGGATTTGTTCCCAGAATTCCTCGGAAAACATAAATCGAGCGTTAAAGAAAAATAATTTATCTCATAAATTTAGTTCAATCGTCGGATACGACGACATTCCACATAATGAGCAAAAACCATCCGGATTTGGCGGAATAAAGTGTCTGGAGCAGCTATTGGACACGATAACGGAGAAATCTATACTTTATATTGGCGACCATGAGATGGATGTCGAATTTGCAAGAAACCTAAAAGAGAGATTGTCCGATAACAGCACAGTGGTTTCAATAGTTGTCAAATATAGCGGGGCGGATACAACATCGTGGATACACAAACCTGATTTTGAAATTTCTTCGCCGCCTGAGTTATTGCATATAATCAATACTTAATGCTCTTGTGAACCGTCTACCTTTTACGAATAAATTTCTGCGGGCGTTCTGATTTGTTTTAAACAATTAAATGGAGATAGAATCGGTGAATAAGATTTTCTCTGAAATATCAATGGATTTGAAAAATGAAAAGACAACCTGTAAAGCGTTAATTGACAGTTATTTGCAAAATATTGAAAAGCAAAAGGAATTAAACGCATTTATTACGGTCTTCGATAAAGAAAAGTTGGCGAAACGTGCCGAACAAGTGGATTCAAAGATTAATTCCAAGTCTGCCGGCAAATTAGCCGGGCTGGTTGTTGCTGTGAAGGATGCTATTGTAGTAAAAGATGAACGCAGCACATCCGGTTCAAGAATTTTAGAAAACTATATTTCTCCTTATAATGCAACCGTGATCGAGCGGTTAGAAAATGAAGACGCTATCATCATTGGCAAAGCAAACATGGATGAATTTGCTATGGGTTCGTCCAATGAAAACTCTGCTTATGGGAACGTCTTGAATCCGATAGATACGTCGCGTGTTCCAGGCGGTTCCAGCGGCGGAAGTGTAGTTGCAGTTGCTGCGGACATGAGCACGGTTGCCTTGGGTTCGGAAACAGGCGGTTCTGTGCGTTTACCGGCAAGCTTTTGCGGTGTTGTGGGTTTAAAACCAACTTATGGAAGAATATCGCGTTATGGTTTATCTGCTTTTGCATCCTCATTTGATCAGATCGGGCCGATTGGAAATAATGTTGAAGATACAGCGCTATTGACGGAAGTTATTGCCGGTTTGGATTCACGCGATTCCACCAGCGCCAATGTGCCGGTCCCCCCTTTTACGGATCAAATTACCAAGGGCGTCAAAGGACTGCGCATTGGAATTCCGAAAGAATATTTTGGTAAGGGCCTTGACCCGGAGATCGAAAGCAGTATACGATCGGCGATGGACAAATTATCTAATGATGGAGCAGAAATTGTCGACGTTTCACTTCCAAATACTGAATATGGGATTGCAACTTATTATATTCTCGTAACCGCTGAGGCGTCTTCTAATCTGGCGCGCTATGACGGAATTCGTTATACGCATCGCAGCCGTGAAGCCAAAACCATCGCTGAGACGTTTGTCAAAAGCCGGAGTGAAGCTTTTGGGGAAGAAGTCAAGCGGCGTATCATGTTGGGAACGTATGTGTTAAGCGCCGGATATTACGAAGCCTACTACAAAAAAGCGCAGAAAGCACGAACGCTCATCAAGAGGGACTTTGTAGACGTATTTTCTAATAGAATTGATTGCCTGCTTGCGCCGACGTCACCAACGGTGGCATTTAAGTTTGGTGAAAAAACTAAAGATCCCCTATCCATGTACCTGTCGGACGTTTATACCGTGAATATTAATATCGCGGGTAACCCTGCTCTCAGCGTACCCTGCGGAAAAAATTCAGAAAAC
This sequence comes from bacterium, assembly GCA_016787925.1. Taxonomy (GTDB): domain Bacteria; phylum CLD3; class CLD3; order SB21; family SB21; genus SB21. The sequence goes on from JAEUSK010000175.1 coordinate 53,143, forward strand.
ATGCCGATAGGCATTCAGGTTATCGCTAAGGACTTTGATGAAGCCATGTGTTTCCGCGTCGGCCATGCAATTGAAAAATTAGTCTAAAAGAATATTTTTGTTCTCCCGGTATCTATTACCAAGTTTAAACTTCTATCCATCTGTGAAATCAATCTTATTTATTTCGTTTTTTTGTATCGTTTCATATTCATGTTCTTCTAAAGTTCCAGCGAACGATAGAACAGTCATAACCTGGTGGCAATTTTGGGCGGAGCCTTATCAAAAGCCGGTTGTGAAACAACTGATAGATGAATTCGAAAAACTTCATCCCCGCATTAAAATTGAGATGACCGAATTAACCTGGTCCGGCGGGCATGACAAAATCGTAGCTGCATTTGCCTCAGGACGCGCCCCGGATGTACTTGAATTAGGCTCCGACTGGGTCTATGAATTTGCTTCGCGTGGTGTTTTAGCGGAGGTCAGTTCAGAAGCGATCAAGATTAAAAATGATTTCTTAGGATGGGAATCCTGCCAGGAAGGCTCACAAATCTTTGGTTTTCCGTGGATGCTGGGTTCGCGCGTCATCTTCTACAACAAAGACTTAGTTAAGAACGATAGCATTCGCACGTGGGATGAATTTCTTACTGAAGCAAAAAAGGTGCATCAGCCTGAACGCGGGACGTACGGATTTGGTAATACAAAAAAGGAACCCCATCAGTTATATAAGAAAGTCCTGCCCTTTTTTTGGACCAATGGCGGCGATGTATTGTCACTGGATAAGAAGGCCTCGGTCATTAATTCTCCTGAGAATATAGAAGCCCTCGAATATTATTTAGAGTTATGCAAATATGGGTTATTGGAAAATCAAAAAAATCTAGATGATAAATTTGTCGAAGGACATATCGGATTTGTTTTTTCGGGTGGCTGGCTGATAAAAAAAATAATCGATCAGAACCCGGGGCTGAATTACAGCGTAATAATGTTTCCAAAAAACAAAAATGAAAAACAACCTTTTTCGTTTCTTGGCGGTGAATACCTTGTTATTAACAAACAATCTGCAAAAAAAGATAGTGCCATCGAATTCATCCGGTTCCTGACAAAGAAGGAAAACGCATTAAAGCTCTGTTCTATATCCAAAGTAACGCTGCCGGCGGCTAAATCTGCCGGTAATGATCCCTATTACGAGGATAAACCCATTGAAAGCATTCTTTTTGAGCAGCTGCGCTTGTCCCGCCCATCCCCTATTCATTCCCAATGGGTAAAAATAGAACACGTGATTGAGGATGAATTAGAATACGCGATTTACAAAAAGAAAACGGCTAAACAGTCTTTAGATGATGCCCATCAACGATTACAAACTATTTTGGCGCTACCATGAAAATTATGTTCAAGTATTGTGTTGTGCTTGGAATGTTGTTCTCCAATGCCACCGTTTTTCTGTATTCCCAGATCAAGAAAGACGTAGAAAAAATATACTACCAGCTTAACTACAGGCCGGGAGACTGGATTACGTTCTCCGCAAACCGGTACAGCACGTCGGTTGCGGTCAGTTATAAGATTGCTTATATCGGAACATTAGGTGGTGTCCTTCGCTATGATTTTATAAAAAAACAATTTGATTATCCGTTGACCACGAGCAACGGTTTAATGGATAATTACGTTAAAGTTGTCGCAGTTGAAAAGCAAAACGACTTTCTTTGGGTTGCGACAAGGGACGGCCTGCAAATATACAACCCGGTATCTCAACAATTTACGACGGCGACGTATTTTCAGATCGGCATTCATTTGGATGAGGAAATTCACTCCATTGGGTTTGAAGGCAACAAGATTTGGCTCCAAACTAATAAAGGATATTTATCCTCCGGTAATTCATTATTCGGCTTTACAAGAGAACAAGAGTCCGAAACTGCCGTAGTCCTCTGGTACGGTTTGCGCGCGTCGCCGCAGGGCAAATTACCGCATATTTTTACAAACACCGAAACCGGTTTTCAATTTGACGACCACGAGAGAGCCTTTACGGACAACGAATTTCGTAAATTTCCTGTGACCTCATCCATATACGATCATCTCGGAAATTTATGGCTAACAACCTATGGCGCCGGCGTCTGGAAGGCAAACAGCGTTTCCTATTTAGCAGAACCCCTGAACTATGGGCTTGCAATGCAGGATGTGTCTGCAATGTGTTTTGACGATGTAACCATGTGGACCGGCGGAAACATTCGTTCACCAAATGACCGCGCCTATTCCACCCCGGTCTCCGGGATCACGGAATGGAATCAGGAAAAGGATGTTTTTAAATATTACGACTCCGGCTTCAAGTCGGGCCTGAGGCTTCAAAATGTAAACTGCATGATTAGTGATAATGAAAATGTGTGGATCGGAACTGATGAAGGCTTAGTCCAGCGAATAAAAAAAATGGAATATTGGACAACCTATAGTGCCTACAGCGGTTTGTATCACCCGTCAGTATACTCAATTGCACTGGATGGGAGAAGCCTCTATATCGGAACGCAGCAAGGTTTAAACATAGCCAGGCCAAAGCAAAAAGAATATGCGATCTCCAAAATTGAAATTCCCGAATTATTTAACGTCACAATCTATAAAATATTGGTCACCAATAAGACCATGTGGCTCGGCACAAGTAACGGGATTTACGCTGTGTCGTTATCCGACAACACATTCTCTCATTTTAACGCAGTAGGATTTAAAGTTAGTTCCTCCCAGTTTCTGGACCAGCAGATTAGGGGACTTACGGAAGATTCGACGTATATATATTTCGCATCTGAATTAAGCGTTATCAGGTATCATAAAACGAAACTGATTTGGGAGTCCATTCCCGTCAATACTCAATACTTAATACCCGGCGTTAATGATGCCGTTTGCGATGAAAATAATATATGGATCGGGACGAATAACGGTGTTCTCCGATACATCAAACGTAAGCAAAAGTGGATCTACTATGGGACCCAAGACGGATTAGCCGGCGGACGCGTAAAGAAAATACTGATTGACGGCGATTATGTATGGTTTGGCACGAACAAGGGATTAACTCAGTTTTTCTGGAATGCTCCGCACCTTATCGAGTGAACTTCAGCAATAATTTTTCTCCTAAATATTTAAATGGATTATTCCTGAAGCTCACCTGATTTGGCTATAAGGTGGTTCTATGATTTTACTGGCAGCATGCATCCAATTCGTCATATGCTTTTTTATCACGTTTTACTTCATTGGCATCATAACCGGATTTTGAAATTGCTGTTTCCAGATCTGTTACTTTCACTTTTGACGGGTCGTATTTAACAACAGCCATTTTAGTTTTTTTGTCAACATTGACTTCTTCCACGCCTTTCAATTCTTTGAGCGCTTTCGTTACCGTTTTTACACAGGACCCGCACTTAATTGTCGGAACATTGATAGTTACCATTTTCGAAATACTATCAGTTTCGGTTGCTTGTGTTTGCTGTGCCCAAGCTTTTACATTCAGACATAAAGTTAACGTTACAATCATTGAAAAGGTCATCATCGTTTTCATAAATCGATCCTTAGTTTAATTAATGAAATTTAAGTTAAAGTTAATTTAAAAAATTATTTAAAAAATATTCAAGCTACCTCTTTTTCATGTTATGTGGACAATAAACACAGCCAAAGATTTCTTCCGGCTATTCTTCGGCTATATCTCCATCCTGCACATCTCCACTTACGATTTGAGCTGAAGCTGTGTTGGAATCCAATAGTTTTGTAATTAACACGAGACCCACCATCTTTCTGGAATGATGCGTTTCTCCCATATCATGACCGCCATGTCCGCTCCTAATTTTATTATTTGTTCATTTTCATTATATTGTTACCCGTAGTAAAATTAATCATCATATCACCGTACATCATACCGCCGGCATTACCCATCATTCCATGATTGTCGTTCGACATCATTCCGTCCCCATCCATCATGCCTGTCATTACCATCATTTCTCGCCCCATGTGCATTTGGTATTGCGCACCGGGCATCATAAGAGAATCCGGATCGAACGTGCACTGTGTCGAATCAGAATTCCACATGAAGGTACCGTGCATAGTATTGCTATCCATCATTCTCATCATGTCGTTATAAATCGTCGCTGAATCGTTGTGGGTCATCATCCCCATCATTCCCATAGAAGCCATTATAGAATCTGCAATGCCTTGCATTTTTTGCGTCGTCATCATGTGAAAATTCTTTTGAACAACCGAACGCACCAGCGGTGTATCAAAATTCAGTACGACATTTTTATTCAAGGCAACATTGGTTTCGCCGTCGTTGGGACTAATCCTGAGCGCCTGCATCATATCGTCGTTATCGTTGCAACTCATTACCCACAGCAAACCAATAATTGCCACCGTTGAGATTTTCATCGTTTTCATAAAATAATCCTCTTTTGTTTTTTTTGAATATGGAAAACACACGTCTGCAAATTACTTTTTAAGACGCAATAATATCAATTTGAAGTCGTATTAGTTATAATTACGTCCGATCATAAAGACCATCATCACCGCCATAACTGCAACGCCCAAAATAATCATGGGCGTCATAGAGCGACCGTCGTGGCCTTCTTTTATGTGCGTGACCTCCGTGGTCATAGCCAAAACAAGCGGATCAGAATTTTCAGAACGAGAAATCAGCGCTGTGATACGAATGGAGCCATGATCCTCAAAGCGACGTTTTAGGCTATACGTACCCTTTTTTGACGTCTCCACAACTGCCAGTTCTTTACCTCCGGACGAACCGTGATTCTGGTGATCCTTCATGTTCTGTTCAGCATCAAATTGTAAAGTAATCTGAGCTCCTGATAAGTCCATTCCATGGCGGTCATAGACATTCACTACGATTTCCGACTCCTTCCCCATGGCGAGGGTTGGCACAGTCAAAATAGCTTTTACATCGTTATTTTGTGCTTCGACAGAACGGCTCTGCTGCGTTCCGTGGTTGGAAGGCGAGTCGTGCTCCATACCCCCCATTCCCATCATCATGCAGCCATTTAATGTTAATGCTGCGCTGATGATCAATACCAAATACTTCTTCATGTTCGTTTTCTTTCTTTTTGAGTAATTAATCAGTGTTTATGTTCGTGTTCGTCATGGTGCACTTCAGTTCGTGCAGAGTCTTTTTTACTTTCTTGAACGGGTTGCTCACTCTTCTTGTTTTCATGAGGCTTCAGTGCTTGTATACTTGTTCCGATTCCGAACCTGTAGACAAGTTCACCGCCTAAGTAGGAACCGTAAGTCATGAATCCGGCGCAGATGAGAGCTAACATTAATCTTAGTAATTGAATTCTTTTTTTTGACAAACAATATTAGTAATACAATGAAAACAGAACTGCCCGTTGCAATCAATTGAAATAGTTTATGATCTTGCATAATGTGATGCGCCTCCTCGCTGTGCGGGACACTGTTTTCTGCTAAAAGTCCAGTGATAGCAGATGCAACAAATGCAATAGCGCTGAGAATAAATAGATTGGAAGCCGTATTCTCTAAAGCTTCGTTTTTTCGAACAAAAGAAACCAACTCAAAAACCACCGCTGTTAGAAATAAAGCGATAGGAAAGTGAATTAACATAGGATGAATGTTTTGCATAAATGTTCTTCTGTTTAAATTATCAGAAATGTTGATTTATTTAATTTTTGTAACTAGGAGCTTATATAATTGTTCCCCGCGGATGCCGCTGATTTACGCGAATAAAACTTTCTGCGCATATCTGCGCAATTCTGCGGGAGATGAATTCATAGTTTATTCACCTTCCTGATAACGTCTTTTGTAATGTTATCATAAATGTAGCGAAGCCACATTCCGCAATTTTCCATCCTAATCTTCATCTCACTTGCTGTTCAGTGTTTGTGTGCTTCACTTTCTTTTAGCTCCTTTTTTGGTTCCTTGATAACCTCTTCCATTTTCATTCCTTCATGTTGATGCCCCGTAGTCTTTCCGCTGCGAAGCTGGCTTTCAGAGTCAATCAAGAATCCGCCAGTCACGGCTACTTCATCGCCTTCTTTCAGTCCGGATAACACTTGATATTTTCCGTTATTCTTAATTCCCAAATTCACTTCTTTGGACTCGAAATGGTCTTCTGCCGTTTTCACCCAAACAATCTGACGTTTTCCTGTAAACAAAACCGCGTCTTGAGAAATCACAAGTTGTTTTCCAAGATCTTTTTTGATGATAATCTCGCCATACATCTGCGGGCTGAGTTTATGGTTCATATTAGAAAATTCAGAACGAACCTTTACCGTACGCGTTTGCGAGTTAACCACAGGATATATCAAACTCACAGTGCCGTCAAACGTATCATCCGGATATGCCGGAAGGCGAAGCTTGACCTTGTTGCCAACTTTAATCAAAGACAAATCTTTTTCATAAACTTCAGCAATACCCCATAAGGTGGACATATCGGCGATTTCGTAAAGAAGCGTGCCTTCATTTACATACGCTCCCTCCTGAATCTTTTTTTCAATAACCGTTCCGCTAATAGGCGAATAATAGGTCATAGTGTATTGCAGCACACGAGTAGAATCAAGGGTCGCAATTTGTTCATGCGTCAACCCATATAATTCAAGCCGCTTTCGTGAAGATTTGACTAAAATGTTAGTATTGGCAGCATCATTCAATGATGCTTTGCGTATCGATGCTGTATTTTCAAGTGCAATGAGATATTCGTTCTGCGCTTCAAGCAAATCCGGGCTATAAATCTCAAATAACGGTTGTCCTCGGCTTACGTAGTCGCCTGTCTTATCGACTAGTAGTTTTTCAATCCGACCGTTAAATCTTGCAGAAATAAACCTTCTATTCGGTTCTGCAAAGTCGAGATAACTATAGGACACGAGTTCTTTTGAAAACTGTTCCTTTTGAATTTTGACTGTAGAGACGTTTGCCATAACTTGTTTTTGCACAGTCAGGTTAATCATTCCTGGCATGTCTTCCATAGTCGCCTTTTTCTCATCAACCTTTTTTACAAGATCCATGTTGCATATCGGGCAGACGCCGGGCTTTTCTGAGGTAACTTCGGGATGCATCGGGCAATAATAGACTTCTTTTGTATTCTCTTTTGCATCACCAGTCGACTCCTTATTTGAACAGCCGTCAATCCCGAACATTATCAGTATTGATAAAGCCAAAATATATTTCATATAAACTACCTCCTTAAAATGATCCATTCATCAAGCGTAAATTCTTTATCCTTCTCTCATCCAATCCGCCATTTTGGATTTCTCGAGTATTCCTTTTTTTAGTGCGCGTTCCTTCATAATG
>JAEUSK010000184.1 GCA_016787925.1 bacterium
TAATATTTATGAAAACGACATTTTTGGTAAAGCTATTGGCTGCTCCACACTTAATACATTCTTTTGCCATTTTTCTAATTCTCCTTATATACGACATTCTGAAACAATCTTTTTGAATGAAGGCTCTAACATAAAACAAAAAAAGATTCTTGCAGAATGATGCCGGGATTTCGTGTTTACAGCTTAATCGCATCTTTGCGATCAATCATCCATTGGCACGTTGGGAGTGACGCGCCGGAAAATTCAGCGTAAAACATAAGATAGTTGCAATCCAACAACTCTCGTACTCGGATTGAAGTTCGGTGAAAGCGTTATTAACCCGTGTTCGTTGTTAAAAGCCTCAGCAGACTTCTTAGCTGTGCGAATATCTTTGATTGCACTATTTACTATGAAACCACCGCCTAGTGAAATCACCGCTACGGCTAGGATTGGAGCAGCCAAAACGTATCTCCCGCCAGCCGCCAGCAGTATAACCGCGCCTCCTCTCAGTATGATTCCTTTCCATGGAGTTGCGTAGTTGCCTGAATAAAAATGGCCTACTGAGGGACCGACAATCGTGCCGTAGGCCATCAAAGATACTCCGGAATATGCCAGAGTATTCCAATCGCCGGCGTAAAGAGCTAAGCCAAAACCGACACAAACAGGAAGGACTGTATTCAAAAGTGAGAGGTTATATGCTTTTGATGGATCTTTAGCAAATCTTATAGACTCAACAGAATCGTTTTGTGCATATACTGACATGGAAATTAAGACGGTCAAACATAGAATCTTCATTCCAATCCTCCAATTTTAAGAAAAAATTGCGCATAAATTTTTCTGTAATTGAGTTTATCTAAAATTACTATATCTGAAAAGTCATGATGGAACTCCAACAATAGAAAAGAACTACGATGGGCGCTTTAAATGTAGCCACACGGGCATAATTTGTAAAATACTAATAACGGGAACTGTCATTCTGAAAGAATCATTTTGAATTCTTAGTCCGTTATATCAATGTTGTTATTTGTCTTTCTATTTACGGTGAATTTGAATACATCGGGTCTTGCATAATGCCCTGCCGCATCAAATATTCTTTTAGCTGAGGTTATCTGCGTTAAATCTATATCAGCATATAAAATTTCTTCTCTTGCTTCAATGGGCCCCGCAATGATTTCTCCTTTAGGATTTATTATACAACTGTTGCCGGTATTAATCCATTCCCTGTCGAGCGGGTATAATTTTTTAAAATCATACTCAGCAGGAATATCATCTTTTTTCAAAACCATCCCGCAGCTTATCACAAACATACCGCCTTCTCTGGCTATGTGCTGCATGCTTGAAATCCAATTAGCTGTTTTATCCCAGGTGGGTGCAGCGTAAATTTGAGTTCCCATTGAGTATAAGGCATGGCGGGCTAATGGCATATAGTTTTCCCAGCAAATCAATCCGCTTATTTTTCCTATTGAAGTGTTGAATACATTTAATGAACTCCCATCACCTTGTGACCATATTAGCCTTTCACCTCCTGTTGGAATTAGTTTTCTATGTTTACCTAATGTGATGCCTTTATCGTCAATAAAAAGAATTGTATTGTATAAACTATTGTTGCTTGCTTCAGAATTCAGTTCATTAAGTCCGATGATAACATGAATGCCTGCCTGTTTTGCCGCCCCGCATAATCGCTTGGTGCAATCGTCAGGTATTGTAACGGCATTTTTTACTAATTCAATATACAGCTGGTTGAGCTCATTTGATTTGCTGTTGGGCAGCAGCCATATCCAATCGGGATAAGCGGCTATAAATGCTTCCGGAAAGACGACTAATTTGGCATTGTTAGCTCCTGCCTGTTTAATTAAATCACACGCCTTATCAACTGTTTTTGTTTTGTTTAAAAAAAACGGTGATGCTTGAGCCGATGCTACTTTTATTATCTCGTTCATTTTATTTCTTTCGGTTAAGTTTTTCTCTGTCACGCCAAATACCGGCGCATAACACAGGGCGGGGGAAGCGAACGTGTAAGCCGCATGATATTATAAAAAAGTATCTCCCGATCTCGGTCAGACTCGGACATATATTCCCGAAATAACATTTTCTAAAAATAGACTCAATTGGGCTAACGGCCCGAGGCTACCCGCGGTAGCACGCCCGCGTGGCTGATGAAGCCGCTTGTTTAATAGACCTATTTCCAAAACGATAGAACAAGACTACTTGAGGGAAATGTAACCTTGTTAACGCACAGAGTCAAGCGGCTGGATGAACGGTTTATGCGCGTGTGATGCGAGGCCGTAGTTTGCTCTTATTTGTCACAATGTAGTAAACCGGAATTTGCCCTTTTTTCGCCGGATTTGTATTCAATTTTTCTCGACAAATTGGCTGCCTCAGTAAATAACGGAACTGCTGTCTGACATTCGGTTCGGCTCAATTCGCCGAGTGCAATCAAAGCGTTGATTTGCGCCCGCCATACTCGGTTTCGTTCGGCAACTTGAATTGCCAGACGATAAAGAGAATCGGCTTGCAGGGGGCTCTCAGTCGCTATTAAGTCAGCAAGAGTGATCATCGCATAAGGAACGCCAATGAAATAGCGAGCCTCTTGACGAAGCAAGAGCGACTCTTGGTAGAATGCGCGGGCCTCATCTGAATGCTTACGGCTCTGTGCCAGACCGCCAAGATGTCGTGCCGCGTCCGACTGCTCAACTTTAAATCCATGTTCGGAAGCCAGAGTGTAAGCTATTTTGTAAAAGTAAGAAGCTGAATCCGGGTTATCCACTTGTTCAAAAGTGAGTCCAATGTAGAAAAGGCTTTGTGAAGTTAGCATAGGGTTTGCCAGGGACTCTCTGAGAATAAAAGCCCGGCGAAAAAAGGCTCTTGCCCGATCGAAAAGACCATTCTCAAAGGCATCACGATACATCAGTTGTCCAAAAAGCTGTAGAATATCGGACTCGACTGCCTTAAGGCCAAGACCCTCACAAAGCGCTTCAGCCTGTTTTAAGGCTAAGAGGGCGCTGTCCTTCGGGAAGTTCTGATGAGATGTTTTGGCCCAGTATTGCCTGGCCTTCAGCACATAGAGTTCGGCAAGATATTTTTTGTTCTGAGGCGAGCCGGCACCGCGTATAAGGCCATCAATAATGAGCAGGTTTTCATCCCATCGCCCAGAATTATAGGCATTTTCTATATCGTGATCTTGAGTTGGCAAATTGACATCGACCACGAGGAGCAGGACAAAAGACAGTATCTTCATTTGTTTAATCCTTCAAACTACAATCTCGCATGACACTCCGAGGCTGCCCGGCGGCAGCCCGCACGCGGGAAAATTAATGGTTGATCAAGAACATAATCAAAACGTGATCAAGCTACTGGCGAAGCGAGCGCCTACCATCTCTCTATCGTCTGATCAAAAGGCGTCGCGAAGCGGGCTATTAAGCCGCATGTTATCCTACGGCGCAACTATCATTTAGTTACAATCTCAAAGGTCACTCGTAATTCTTTCTTAAGTGTTATTTGTTCGGGAAATTGTGCAATGAAGCTGCGCGACAGATATTTTGAAGGCGGTGAGTCATATGCCACATAGACATCAGAATCATAACGTTGACTTCCAGAGGTAATCTCTTGAACATTTTGAATAGCGCCTAATGTGAAATTATGATCCTGTGCAATGGCGGCCGCTGTCATTTTTGCATTTTCCAGAGCTAATGAGTAAGTCTTGTTACGCAACGGCTGATCATCTGTCAAAGAAAAAAATAAGGAAGATATAAACTCTATTTTGTTGTCATTGTGCTGACCCAATTCAAGTTCAAAAATTAAACCCTTAGTAATCCACGGAATCCCCTGGCGGCATAATAAGATTCTGCGCCGTTGTGATATGTGAAAACTTGGTCGTAGCGGCGATCACAAAAGATGGCGCCGCCGAGTTTTCTAATCTCCGAAGGGGTTTTCACCCAGCTCGATGTTTTTAGATCGAATTTTCCAAGTTTCTGCAGTTCCCGATATTGTTCTTCCGCCAAAAGTTCAATGCCCATGGCCGCGGCCATATCGATAGCATTATTTTTGGGTTTATATTTTTTCCTGGATTCCAGCGCTTCGCGGTCGTAACAAAGACTCCTGCGGCCGGCAGGGCTTTCTGCTGAACAATCATAAAATAGATATTCACCTGCCTGCCCCGCTGTGGCAGTGGTCTTTTTATCACGACCTACAATATCCGGTTCACCGCCGGTTCTTTCCATTTCATGAAGCGACCACAATTTTTGCGCATGAGCTTCCAGCTTTTCTTGTACTTTAGTCCATTCAAGGCCTTTATGGCGGTTCATGTTTTTCTCAAAACGGGTTTTTAATGTTTTGAGCAGTTCTTCACTTTGTTCTCGTGACAACTTCTTTTTAGTTACGTTTGACATAGTTTTTTGTAATGCTATAAGTAGTTCATTTATTTTTTAAATAGGCCCACCTACAAAGAGCGCCATGTGCGAACCCCGCCGACGGCGGAGGAAGCGAACGTGTAAGCTGCATGTTATGCGACGCCCGGATTTTCCCTTTTTAAAACATCCTCAGGTTCAATATGTATTAGCACATCAGTAATCCTTGGATTTGCCAAACAAATGGCGTTTTTTACTGCATGTCCAATATCATGACCGCGACGAACGGTAAAATCAGCAGAAACTACAACATGAAGATCGACGAAGTAATCGAAACCCATCTTACGTACGAAACATTTGTCGAGGCCAATTACTCCTTCAACAGAAAGCGCGACTTTACGGATATCTCCTACTATATGGGGAGACGGTGCCTCGTCCATGACTTCAGCCATCGCTGGTGTGAAGAGTTTGTAAGCATTCAAGGCAATTATTGCGGAAGCAAACAAGGCCGCCCAGTCGTCAGCACTCTCCCATCCAATCCCTCCGACAAGTGCAATCGCGATTCCCACAAATGCAGCTGCCGAAGTAATAGCATCACTTCTATGATGCCAAGCATCGGTTTTGACTGCGGTACTTTGAACTTCTTGACCCACGCGGAAGACGAAACGAAAAAGTGTTTCCTTTACAATAACAACAAGGACCAAAACGCCTAAAGTGAATGGTTCAGGCGCATGATGAGGCGTAATGATTTCATGGACGCTTTGTATTGCAATTGTAATTCCAGCCCCAAACAACGCAATTGCGACGACGGCAGCTGCTACAGGCTCCGCTTTACCGTGCCCATACGGATGGTTTTCATCCCGAGGTTTAGTTGCAATTTTAAGTCCGATAAAAACAATAAACGAACTGATCACATCAGATGTCGACTCAATTGCGTCAGCAATTAGTGCGTAGGAATTTCCGAGAAACCCAGCTGTGCCTTTGCAGATCGCCAGTAACGCATTAACAATAATTCCAAGTACCGTCGATCTCATGCCTTTCTGAGCAGGACTCTTCTTCGTAGCTTCAGGTGCGGTCATGATATCCTCATTTGAATATTCGTAAAATCCGGGTGTCGTATAACGCTCGGCGGCTACACGACATGGCGCGAAGTGTGTCACCGAATAGGTGGTAGATCAACTAACTTTACCACCAAAACTTAATTTATCAAAGAGCGCCATGTGCGAACGCGCCAGCGTTCGTATAAACTAACTATCTAAGTACTCACGCTTCCGCTGGCGCGGAAGCGAACGTGTAAGCCGCTTGTTATCTGACGTGTGCTTTTTGTTTGACATTATCATTTAAATGATATTATATTGATACAACAAAAGGAGACATCATGCCAATTATCAAGCCTATTTCTGATCTGAGAAACAAAACTAACGAGATTTCAAATCTCGTGCACCGTGAAAAGGAGCCAATATTCATAACAAAAAATGGAGAAGGCGACATGGTCGTCATGTCCATCGATCAGTATGATCACATGAAATTGAAATTGGAACTGTTTAGCAAACTTTCGGTCGCACAGTCCCAAAGGGCGGCGGGAGACAAGGGACGAACTCTCAATCAAGTAATGAAAGATCTTCGCAAGAGGTTGCGCGATGCGAAATGAATATTTGATTCGTTTACTCAGATTGGCTGAAGAAGACTTGAACGAAATCATTCTTTTCATAGCGCAAGATAATCCCCCCGCCGCCGAAAATATGGCCACCAATATTGAAAAGAACATTCAGATGCTTGCAAGCCATCCATTACTTGGCAAAGTTCCAAATGAATCTGAACTCGCCGGAGCCGGATATCGTTATCTAATTGTAGATAATTACCTCATTTTCTACACAATCGAAGAAGAAACAATTTTTGTTCATCGAATTATTCACGGTGCACGAGACTATCGTCGATTACTCTGAAGAGCACATGTCAGATAAC
>JAEUSK010000200.1 GCA_016787925.1 bacterium
GATAGCCGCCCCTGCGATAGAATCAATCACGTAATGATAGAATCCGTAGAACGTTGAGAAAATAAGGCCGATGATAAACGGCAAGAAAACCCAGAACACTCTGCGGTGAAGCCGGAAAGCATACATGAGCGTGATCAGCGCGATGGCCACGTGGGAACTCGGGAACGCCGCGCCGGGTTTTTCTACTTCAGAGTAAATCCAATTCATCACCTGAACAAATATCCCGCCGTCCTCAAATCTGCCGACACGCAAGTCCAGAGGGCCGGCGGCTGGAATCAAAATGTAAAGAAAATAACAAAAGTAGAACGTTATAGAGATACCGAATAGCGTACGGTAAAATTCCTTATCCTTGGTGATATAGAGGATCACTCCGAACGCCGCAGGCAAAATGTAATACGAAAAATAACACAAATGGATAAATTCATTGAAATAAAAATTATTCAGCCTCTCATAGAGCCAGATATTGGGATCGGTGCCGAACATCCAAAGGTCAATACTTAAAAAAAAGTTATCTACATAACCCTGGAAGACCAACTGATTCAGCAGACCGGCCTGCATGTAGAGAAATGTGAATGAAAAAATCGGGTACCAGTGGCGAAGCATCTGAAGGGCATTGACCGAACTTCGGTGAAAAAAACGAATGATCAGCAGTGTCACGGTGATGATGCTCAACTGAGCGGCGATGTACCACGGCCAATCCGGTAAATTGGAATGAAATATCAAAATGACCAGGCCTACGACAAGAACATAAATCAAAAAAGCCCAATCGTTCGGATTGAGCATATCCGATAATCTTTTTGACGGCAGCTCGGTTGTTTCTGTTCGTGCAGGAGCGAGCTTGGTATGTAATAATTCAAACATAGTCACTTTATTTTTGTTTTATCCAGCCTTGTTCGCGATACCACTTCACGGTTTCCGTACAGCCTTTTTTCAGGTCGTATTCGCTTTGGAAACCAAGTTCATTACGAATTTTTTCTGAAGAAGTTGCCCAGGACTTTTGTTTCAGTTCAATTATTTTTTGTCTGTTAAGCAACGCAGGTTTAGAAGTCAATGATGCCCACGCCTCACCTATATAAGCCGCCACAGTAATCAGCCATTCAGGTACCAACAGCGGCAGAGTCCATGTTTGCATGGCCCGTTGTATTTCCATGCTCAAATCCTGCCAGGAGTATACGCAGCCGTCATCAACATAATAAATCTGGCCGTTACTTTTCGGAGCTTCTGCTGCAAGCAGGATTGCATTCACCAGATCCGAGACATAAATCATACTGAGGTATTTCTTATTCCATCCTAATTGCGGCTTGAGATGTTTACTGATCAACTGGAAATAAAAGAAAATATCTTTTTCTCTCGGGCCGTAAACTGCCGGAGGCCGCAGGATCGTGATCGGAAGAAGCTTACTGTATTGAAGCGCGTACTTTTCGCCTTCCAGTTTGCTTTTCCCGTAATACGTGAGCGGCGAGTCGGTATCAGTTTCATTTCGAGGCCGGACGGTCAGTGCGGCTCCCCCTGCGGCCAAACTGCTTAGATGAACGATCTTTTTTATGCCCGGATTATGTTCGAGGCAAACTTCATATAAAATACGCGAACCGTCGGCATTGATCTTATAATAATCCGCTTCTTTTTTTGCTTTAGTAATACCGCCGACGTGGAAAATATATTCCGCTTCTCTGACGGGCGCGATGAGCGACTCACGATCGGTGATGTCGCCTTGGACTAACCTGCAATTCAGTCCTTTGAGCCAAACCAGATCGCTGGTCGGGCGTACCGTGCAAATGACCTCATATTTTTTGGCAATCAGTGATTCAACTAAATGGCTTCCGATAAAACCGGTTGCGCCTGTAACAAGTGCTTTCAAATTATTCCTTATACCGGCATTTCGTAAAGGCGGTACGTTTTATAAACGGTAGCGCCCATGCGCTCCAAAGCCCGGTTCATCGGGACATTATCCTCGAGTATCCAGGACATTTCCGCCCATTTCAGTTTTTGCCGGATCGCTTCTTCGAATGATTTGTAATAAAATACAATATCAATGCCGGAATTCCGATGTTCCGGCGTGACGCCCAGCGTGATCACTCGTACGGATTTCAATTTACCCTTACGCGTGTGCCACATAAGTTTGATCAGTCCGAAGGGAAGCAATCGTCCGTCACGGACTTTGATCAGTCCTTCATTGATATTGGGAATGGTCAGGGAGAACCCTATAGGTTCGCCTTTATGCTCCGCTATAAATAAAAATTTAGGATCCAGGATCTGCTTCATCTGTACGCCGAGGTGGTCAAATTCCTTATCCGTCATCGGGATAAACCCCCAATTACGTTCCCACGCGGCATTATAAATTTTTTTGATGCGCTGGACTTCGTTCTTAAAATCTTTGATCCTGACCGTGCGTATGGTGAATTCATTACGCTTCATAATGATATCTACGCCGCGGCGCAGGCGTTCCGGCACTTCCGAAGGAACGTCCACGTAGTATGCAAGCAGATCTTTTGCTTTCTTAAATCCGCTTTTTTCGAGCAGTGCGATATAATACGGCGGATTATAGGTCATCATGATCTGTGCGGGTTTATTCAATCCATCAACAAGCAGGCCGCATTCGTCGTTGGTGGATAAATTGACGGGCCCGCGGATTGACGTCATCCCTTTGGATGCAATATACGATATGGCCTTTGACAGGAGCGCATCGGCAACCGCCTGATCGTTAAAACAATCAAACAATCCGAAAAAACCGACACGGTCTTCGTGGAACGCATTATGCGCGTGATTAACTACTGCGGCAATCCGGCCGGCAGTCCGCCCGTCTTTATAAGCCAGAAAATAGGCAACATCGCTGTGATCAAAGAACGGGTTTTTTTTGGGGTCTAAAAACTCCTTACGTTCGATCAGAAGATGGGGGACCCAATTCGGATCATCCCTGTATACCTCCCATTCGAACTTTATGAAATCGTTTAATCCCGCTTGCGTAATTTGCTTAATTTCCAGCATCATTAATTCATCATAAATGTTGTGGTATTGTAAAACGGCGAAAGATAAGTAATGACAAAAATAGAAGCAACACCTAATAATTCTTAGCCTGCCGGCCCCGGGTTCTCCTGTGAATCACGGCATGTGGACAAGAAAAATGGCATTTAAGAATTGATTAATATGAGTTTGGAGAAAAAATGAGCCAAAAAAATCTTGCATTTATAATGGCATTGTTTTACCTTGCTAAGAATTCAAATTATATATAATGGCCATCAATTTTGGAGTTCGGACTATGCGATCTACTTCGTGGGTATTGACGTGTCTTTTCATAATGACGTTGATGGGTGTGCGTGATGGAAACGCTCAGATCGGAAGTACATCGGCAGTCACAGACCGCTACGGATCGTTTTATGCCTATTCGGCAAAAACGCTGCCCTTCCCGAGTTTTTATCTCTTTCAGAATTCTCACTTTTTTACAGGGTCGGGCGATCGCCCAAGCGGCTCCAAAACCGTCAAAGATTTCGGAACGCAGTTTGGGATGCAGGTGGGTATCAGCCCCACTTTTGATGTCATTTTTAGCGGAAACTTCGTTCAAACAACCAATCTGGCTCCGGCAATCACTAACAATGAGATAGTCACATTTTTCAAAAGCGTGGATGTTCCGGACGAACTTTTCTTGAATTTGCGCTTACTTCCTTATTCTTTTGCGCAGAACAAGATAAATCTGGGATTCATGTTAACCGGAAGATTTCAAGGCGATGGATTTTATAACACGCCACTCAGGCCCTATTCAGGCGGAAGCACGGAAGCCGGCCTATCGATCCTCGCATCGTATTTCTCACATCCTGATTTTGTTGAATCCGGACTTGCCCTGCATTTGAATTTACAATACTGGAATCACCTCGACAACGGCGCCTATATAGGATATAAAGCTGAAGACAGTCTGCGGCGAACATCGGCCTTCGGCAACTCGCTCGCCGACACGGCCGTGGCAACGGCCAATTCGTCCAGCGTGCGATTTGCTTTGGGCGGCTCATACCCGATCGACATTGCAGGAAAATATTTGTATATCACCGGCGATGTGTACGGCCAGTTTTTTCTGGAAAAGCCTCCTGAGGCCGCTTACAGCCGCCAAAATTATGCTTACGTCGCGCTGGGCGTTAAATATCAGTGGTTCGATTGGATGGGAGTTCACCTCGGCGGCGAATATCAGGTGCTTAAGGGCACGGATAAAACTGTGGGAAACAACCAGCTTCTCGGCATTGATGACCTGACGATATCCAAATCCGATTATCCGTCTTGGCGTATATTCACCGGATTGACTTTTCCTTTGATGCCGCGCGCTTCTTCGCCGCAGTCCAGAGTGAAAGAGGAAGTGGTTTTGGAGCAATCGGAAAGGCGTAAAAAAGAAGTAGAAGGTATTTTGTATTCCGAGCAGGAAATTCAGAAACGAAGCCAGAATTTTATTCCGATCAAAGAAATGCGGAAAAATTACAAGAGCATTATCGGTGAATACGTCACCATTCTCGATGCTAAAGATAAAAAACCCGTAGAACCTGAGATTCCGCCGGAAGACGAGAACCAAGGAAATTAAGTTCAAGAAAACTTTAGCCTGCATTAACGGCAATCCCGTACTTCATAAGACGTACGGGATTTTTTTTTAAAAAGCTGTGGAAATATGACCG
This sequence comes from bacterium, assembly GCA_016787925.1. Lineage (GTDB taxonomy): Bacteria > CLD3 > CLD3 > SB21 > SB21 > SB21. The sequence continues at coordinate 4,650 of JAEUSK010000200.1, forward strand.
GATTTTCAGTAATCTAACATCCGGTCAAAAGCAAATGGAATACAACGTACCAACAGATATACGGAGGACATCATGAAACTGACTAAAGATATTGTTATAGTAAACGGCGCACGAACAGCGTTTGGAAAATTTGGCGGCACACTAAAAGACTTTTCTGCAACTCAGCTAGGCGTTTTTGCCGCGCAGGAGGCCATCAAGCGATCGGGCGTAAAACCGGAAGAAATCGATCATGTCATTTTCGGCAATGCGGAACAAACCAGCGCGGACGCTATTTATCTTGCGCGGCATGTTGCACTAAAATCCGGGCTGCCGGTTACCACGCCGTCGCTGACGCTGAACAGGCTTTGCGGATCGGGATTTGAGTCGATCATTGAAGGCGCACGGCAGATATTGATCGGCGAGTCCGAGGTTGTGCTTGCCGGAGGGACCGAGAGCATGAGTCAGGCTCCGTTTATGGTTAGAGGAACGCGTTTCGGCGTTAATCTGGGCCAGCCGATGAAGTTCGAAGATTCGCTCTGGGAAGCCTTGACCGATCCTCAGTGCGGATTCTCCATGGCGCAGACCGCAGAAAATCTCGCAGATGAAATGAAAATTTCACGAACAGATTGCGACTTGTATGCTTATCTCAGTCAAATGCGCGCGAAGGATGCGATCCTTGGCGGCCGGTTGAAAGAAGAGATCGTTCCGATCGAAATCAAAAGCCGTAAAGGCGTAAGATTATTTGATACCGACGAACATCCTCGTCCGGAAACTACGATGGAACAACTAAGCACATTGGCGCCGTATTTCAAGAAAGACGGTACGATTACTGCCGGCAATGCGAGCGGGATTTGCGACGGCGGCGCGGCGGTTATTGTTACCACCATGGAAACAGCGAAAGCAAAAGGCTGGAAGCCGATCGGCCGTTTATTGACCTGGGGGATCGCAGGTGTAGAACCCCGCATCATGGGTATCGGGCCGGTTCCAGCCGCGCGCAAAGCACTCCAGAATGCCGGGATGAACGTGTCACAAATGGATATTGTGGAAGTGAACGAA
>JAEUSK010000205.1 GCA_016787925.1 bacterium
CACAATGTCGAACGATGGATTTAATCCGATCTTCATGATGATGGACTCCGGAGCCCGCGGTTCACGTGATCAGATCAAGCAGCTGGGCGGTATGCGCGGCCTTATGTCCAAGCCTCAGAAAAGCATGACAGGCTCCGTCGGCGAAATTATTGAGCATCCGATCACGGCGAGTTTTAAGGAAGGACTTTCAGTCTGGGAATATTTTATTTCAACCCATGGCGCCAGAAAAGGATTGGCTGACACGGCCTTGAAAACGGCCGATGCCGGTTACTTGACTCGCCGTCTTGTTGACGTTGCACAGGATGTGATTATTACAGAAGAAGATTGCGGAACTATCCTAGGCGTCAAAACATCGGCAATTAAGGAAGGTGAAGAAATTAAGGAATCACTCGGCGAACGATGCATTGGACGCGTAGCAGCTGATGATGTGGTCGATCCCTCTTCAGGCGATGTCGTAATTGATGCAGGCGAATTGATTGATGAGAGCAAAGCGGAGATGTTGAATAACTCCGCAATCGAAACTGTCGAAATCCGTTCCGTATTGACCTGCGAATCCAAACGCGGCGTATGTTCAAAATGTTATGGACGAAATCTTGCAAGCGGCAACATAGTCAATATGGGCGAGGCAGTTGGTGTAATGGCCGCGCAATCTATCGGTGAACCCGGAACTCAGTTAACTTTACGTACATTCCATATTGGCGGCGTTGCATCGCGTATTGGTGAGCAGCCGCAAGCGTTGGCTAGATCCGCTGGAAAGATTGTTTACGGTCCTGGAATGAAGATTATTGAGCGAAAAAGCGACAACGCGTCTATTTCAATGACCCGCAATGCTCGTATTGAGTTAATTGACAACGATACGGAGCGGCTTATTTATGCTTACAAGGTTCCATATGGCGCTGCTATCGCGGTGAAAGACGGACAATCTGTAAAAAAAGACGATTTCATCATGACATGGGACCCATACAACACAAGTATCATTACGTCGCATGACGGCGTGATTGTATTTGAAGGATTGAAGGAGGGAATCTCATGCCGCGAAGAAGCGGATGAAGCAACGGGTATGAAACATCTTGTTGTTATCGAGTCTCGTGATAAGAAAATTACACCGACATTGCTGGTTAAAAAAGGCAAAGAAATACTTGAAACTCACATATTGCCGACGCGCGCCTACCTTGTGATGAAAGACGGCGATAGCGTGATTGCCGGTGAGGCCATTGCTAAGATTCCACGTGAAGCGGCTAAGACAAAGGATATTACCGGAGGTCTCCCGAGAGTTCAAGAACTGTTTGAAGCGCGAAAGCCAAGAGACGCGAGTTCTGTAAGTGAAATCGACGGTTATGTCAAGATCGGCAAAATATCACGAGGATATCGCGAGGTAACAATCGAAGGAAAGAACGGTGAAACCAAGTCGTATAAAATTCCATTCGGCAAACATCTGATAGTTCACGAAAATGATTTTGTGTATGCCGGTGAACAGTTGTCAGACGGCGCTGTAGCACCGCATGACATCTTACGCATCAAAGGTCCAGCTGAAGTTCAGCGGTATCTCGTGAATGAAATTCAGGAAGTGTACCGAACGCAAGGTGTTAAGATCAACGATAAACATATCGAAATCATAGTACGTCAAATGCTGCAACGAGTTCGGATTGCTGATTCGGGCGATACCTATTTCTTGCAGGATGACCAGGTTGACCGTCTGCGATTCCTCGATGAGAATCAGAAAATACGTGAAAAGGTTGTTATCACGGATCGGGGAGAATCCAATACCAAGGAAGGCCAAATTCTGACCAGAGCGGAACTTGAAAAAGTGTTAAAAAAATATGATAAGAAGAAAGCGCCTGAATACCGTGAAGCTCAGCCTGCGACGGCGGAACCTTTGTTGCTCGGAATTACTCAAGCTTCGCTGAGTACAGAAAGTTTCATTTCCGCGGCGTCATTCCAGGAGACGACAAAAGTTCTGGCGGATGCGGCAATAAGCGCAAAAACCGATTATCTGTTAGGTCTCAAGGAAAACGTAATCATGGGCCGACTTATACCTGCAGGAACCGGGCTGAAGCGCTACCAGGGGATCGCTGTTTCGCTCAAAGAAAGTGTAGATGATGAAAAAGGGAATGGCAGAAAAACGAAAAAAGAGAAAAAATAGAAACGATTTCACTCCCTGAGTGTTTGAGGTGATGTCGACAACGACATCACCTTTTTTTTTCTGCGTTGGGGCAGGAGCAGCGATATGAAACTTGAAATTAAAATAAACATTAGATATCTTGTCCTATGGAGAATCAAATAGCTGTTGTCACGGGCTCCGGCCGTCGTCTTGGTCGCAAGATAGCCATTGCACTTGCGGAGTATGGCTTCGACATCGTGATCAACTATAACCAGTCAAAATCGGCGGCTCTAAAAACTGTTCGCGATATTAGGAAACTGGGCCGACGCTGTATCGCCGTCAAGGCTGACGTGACAAAAATCACTCATGTACGTCGATTGATGAAGGAGACCGTAAGAACTTTTGGTAAGCTGGATGTGCTCGTCAACAATGCGGCAATTTTTCCACCGCCCACCGAATTAAGAAGAATTAGCGAGGCTTTGTGGGATACCGTAATGAATACAAATCTCAAATCATCTTTTCTTTGCGCCCAAGAAGCGTCGTCCTATATGATAAAACGAAAATCAGGCAGGATAATCAATATTGCATCCCTTGGCGCATACCAGACTTGGCCGAAGCATATTCCATATTGCGTCTCGAAAGCCGGACTTGTGATGCTGACAAAAGTGTTAGCGAAAGCCCTCGCCCCGCATATTACCGTTAATGCCGTTGCCCCCGGTACGATTATTATACCTAATGAAGAAAGCAATAGCATTGTTCACCCATCCATTGAAAAAATTCCGCTTAAGAAATATGGAAAACCTTCTGATATTACTGACATGGTAGTATTTCTTGCTTTGTCGTCAAAGTATATTACTGGTCAGGTGATCAAAGTAGATGGGGGAGCCACGGTTTCATGACGAAAGATCAGGAGATCGCCACGCGACAAGATTTACAGCTGTTCATGTAAAAACCATTGCAAAGCTTGTGCTTCGCAATTTTTTGATTGAGCCACAAGCGGGATTTGAACCTGCGACCTGCTGTTTACGAAACAGCTGCTCTACCGCTGAGCTATTGTGGCGTTAATTATTTTGCGGTGCAAAGATAGATATTTCATATTTCAAAATCAAATTATTTTATTTGAATTAATATTTCTTAGGATTGGATCTTGTTACGCATCGTTTCGGCTTGCAAATCTATGCTTACTTAATTATATTTTTTTCAATTCAAATCTTGCGCTACTGTTGCTTCGTTTTCATCCGTTTTAACAAACAACCACATGCTCGTTGACGAAAAATTTCGCATTGGAACCCTTGTTGACAAAGCTAATGAAAGCCTCGGGGCGGCTGAATTGCTTATAGACGAGAAGCAGTACGAAGAATCAATATTGCGATGTTATCATGCTGTTTTTTTTACGCTGCGGGCATTCCTAAAAAAAAATAAGATCGAATTAGAAAAAACTTCTGATTCGATACCGGTATTCAAGGCGCGCTTTATTGACACAAAAGTGCTTTCATTGGCTTTGTACGACGATTTGTTAGAAGTCGTAAATGCCGGAGGATTTGAAAATCAATCCAACCCGCCCGCAGCAGATGAAGTATTAGCTCGTGAGGTTTACGAAAAAGCAGACCGATTTTATTTCACATTGACAGATTTAATATAAGTAGAGGAGTCGCCATGTCTGAAATAGCCCGAATCGGAGTTTTGCGGGGAATGGAAACAACTTTTCCTGATGCTTTGATTGCCAATATCAATAAAGTAGCAACTGAGAAAAAGTTAAAAGTTGCCGCTGAATTCATAATGCTTGGCGGGACGAAAATGAGGGAGCCATCCGGTTACAAAGTGATTATTGACAGAATTTCACATGAAGTTGCTTATTATCGGGCATATCTGAAGAATGCGGTTCTTGGCGGAACTGATGTAATTAATAACCCTTTTTGGTGGTCGGCCGATGATAAATTTTTTAATTATTCCCTTGCCGATAAGATGGGGATACCTGTTCCTAAAACGGTGATTCTCCCGCACCATCAGCATCCGCCAAATACAACCTCGGAGTCTTTTCGTAATTTGACTTTTCCACTTCCGTGGGACCAGCTTTTTGAATACGTTGGTTTTCCGGCTTTTTTGAAACCATTTGACGGTGGAGGATGGCGGCACGTATATAAAGTTGAATCCGCCGATGACTTTTTCGACAGGTATAATCAGACAGGTGATTTGTGTATGGTATTGCAGGAAAACATAAACTTTGAAGAATATTATCGATGTTACTGCATAAACAAAAAACATGTTCGCATCATGCAGTTTGATCCCGGTGCAGACCCTGTAAACAGATACGTAAAGAATCCGGCACCGCTGAACGACAAGAAAGCAAAGCAAATTGAAAAATATTGTGTGGATATATGCACGGCATTGGGTTATGATCTTAACACGCTTGAATTTGCCGTGCGGGACGGTGTTCCTTATGCAATCGATTACATGAATCCCGCACCCGACTGCGATTACTATTCCGTGACTCCTCCCAATTTTGAATGGGTTGTTGACAAGGTTACTGAAATGGCCATTGATCGCGCTTTACACCACCAGCCCTATGCCGGGGAATTCCGATGGAATCAGTTTCTCAACGGCAAGGAATCGGGCACGTCAAAGCTCCGGACGGCCAAAAAGAGCACATCTAATACAGAGTGAGAGATTAGCCGATGGTTAGTATTCCGGAGAGTATCCAATACTATAACGACCTTCTTGAAAAAAGCGAATCGAAGATCGCAGATCTTTTTGCAGTTTTCATGAACGAATGTCAATCGCAAAAGTTGACATTTGGCGGACGTTCGATGTACAATTTTATTCGCCCGAATTTTATTTCCGTAGAACAATATGAATACATTCGATACGTCTGCGGCATTCTGCGGAATACCATAACCAAATTTAAAAATGCGGCTCTGTCGAATCCCCATATCATGGCTCAGGCAGGCGTTAATGCTCGAGAGAAAGAACTTGTTGATATTCATCCCGGTTATGATCGGTTGTCCATAACGGCCAGATGGGATTCATTTATGCACGGTGATTCCCTTAAATTTGTTGAATTGAATGCAGAATGTCCTGCTGGTATTGCATATTCAGATGTTGCGGCTGAAGTTTATGACCGATTTCCATTTGTAACTGAATTTAAGAAAAGGTACTCGGTTGAAAAGTGTCAGATACGTCAGACACTATTAGACGGTCTTTTAGAAACATATGACGTCTATGGCGGTAACAAGAGGAATAAAAAGCCTGTCATTGCCATAGTCGACTGGCGAGACGTTCCGACGTATACTGAGTTTGAACTCTTTCAGGAATTTTTTGAGTCAAAAGGATACAATTGTGTGATTGCAGATCCGCGGGATCTGGTGTATGAAAATGATATCTTGCGGCTTGAAGATACGGAGATCGATCTTGTTTACAAACGTATTCTGACCAATGATTGTGTTGAACGCCCCGAAGAGACTCAGACCCTGGTTGACGCATACAGAGACCACAACGTTTGCATGATTAATCCGTTTCGAGCTAAGATGGTTCACAAGAAATCGATTTTTGCCGTACTAACACATGAGAAAAACCATGACATGTTCAACGGTGAAGAACTTTCCGTTATCACAAAGCACATTCCGTGGACCCGTATAATACAAGAGGAAAAAACAGTCTATCGTGGCGCGAAAATTGACCTGATTTCTTACATCTCATCTAATAAGGATGAATTTGTTATCAAGCCAAATGATGAATACGGCGGCAAGGGAGTATTTCTTGGGAAAGAAACGTCTGCAGACAATTGGAATGTCGTAATACAAGAGGCCCTGTCCGGTGAAATTTATGTAGTTCAGGAGCTCGTGCCAATCCCAAGAGTTCCGTTTCCTATTGTCGAAGACAACAAGATAAAGTATGTGGACATGGTCGTTGACATGGATCCATATGTTTTTGGTGCCAAAGTAGAGGGTATTTTGACAAGGTTATCCTCTTCGTCACTCGCTAATGTGACTGCTGGCGGGGGAACGACACCCACATATATCCTTGATGAAATCAGCTAAATTTGTAATGGAGAATCAAAATAGGGATGCTTTTCGGAGGCGTTATCCAAGCCAGTAGTGATTTATAAGACATATTGCTGTAACTTAATTAATAAAAATATTTATTGTATTTATGAGATAATTCGAGAACAATGACTGAAAAAGTGCCTTTTACTATTGGAATTGAAGAAGAATTCCAGATCGTAGATCCTGAGACGAGAGAATTGCGCTCTCATGTTACCAGCCAAATGCTTGAAGAAGGCAAGCTGCTTCTTTCAGAACAGATAAAGATGGAGATGCATCAATCAGTTGTTGAAGTAGGAACGAATATTTGCAGGAATATCCATGATGCTCGCAAGGAAGTGGTAAAGCTCAGAACGGCCATTGCCCAGTTAGCAATGAAAAGGGGATTGAGAATCATTGCTGCAAGTACTCACCCCATCAGCGATTGGAAAAGCCAGGAAATCAGCGATCATGACCGCTACAGAGAAATTGTTGAAAATATGCAGGACATCGCCAGGGCCAATCTCATTTTTGGCCTGCATATTCATATTGGGATGCCGGATAATGAAACATGCATTGCGATTTTGAATCAGATTCGTTATTTTTTGCCGCATGTTCTGGCCATATCGACGAGTTCACCATTTTGGATTGGGCGAAATACCGGATTGAGTTCCATTCGGACAAAGATATTCCAGCGATTCCCCCGGACCGATCTACCGCCAGTGTTTGAATCCTGGGCGGCGTTTGATGATTATGTAAACCTATTAGTGAAGACGAATTGTATTGATGACGGAAAAAAGATTTGGTGGGACGTTAGGCCGCATCCGAATTTTGGCACTCTTGAGGTTCGGGTTTGTGATCTACCAACTCGAGTTGATGAGACTATTGCTATCGCTGCTTTAATTCAAGCGCTAATGTTGACATTATACAGGCTGTACATGAGAAATATTTCGTGGCGGATTTATCCAAATCAATTGATCTCGGAGAACAAATGGCGCGCAAGTCGCTATGGAATAAATGGTAAAATGATCGATTTTGGCAAACGAGAAGAAGTACACACGAGAGACTTGATTTATGAATTGATTCAGTTCGTTGATGATGCTGTCGAAGAACTAGGAAGCCGCAATGAGATTAATTACATTTATAGAATTTTAGACGAAGGCACGAGTTCTGACAGGCAGGTAAAAGTATTCAATGACAGCGGACGAGATCTAAAAGCCGTTGTCGACTTCTTATTAGCGGATACTCTGACCGGATTATCATTAAAGTCATAATAAACTATATATTACAACTAAACAATGAGGAGCGAATATGGGTATATTTGCAAGAATGACTGATGTTTTGAAGGCAAACGTGAATGATTTGCTGGATAAAGCTGAAGATCCTGAAAAAATGATTAAACAAATGGTTATTGAAATGGAAGAAGCGGTAAATAAAGCGACAACGGCCGTTGGCACGGCAATAGCAAATCAAAAACGGCTTGAAAAACAATTTAACGAGAATAAGAAGTTATCCGACGACTGGCAAAATAAGGCGATACAGGCGGTGAATGCCGGACGCGATGATCTGGCATCGCAGGCTCTTGCCAAGAAAACGACGTATATGAATTCCGCAGCGTCGCTGGAGCCGGTTTTGCAGCAAGCAACTCAGACGGCAGAGCAAATGAAGTCGCAGTTAATGCAGTTAAAGGCAAAACTTGATGAAGCGCGGGTTCGGCAGAATACGCTTATAGCACGTCATCAGGCGGCAAAAGCCAAGAAAATGATTGCCCAGCAAATGAGCGGCATTGGTGGCGGCGCTTTTGGTAACTTTGACCGATTTGAGAAGAAAATTGAAGACGTCGAGTCACAAGCTGACGCTCATGCGGAACTGTCCGATCAATCCTCATCACTGGATGATGAATTCAAGAAGCTCACGACAGATTCGACGGTTGACTCGGAGTTAGCGGCGCTAAAAGCACAATTAGGCAAGTGACGGCAAAGCCGCCCTTTAAGTGTTTGCCGCGCATATCATAAGATGTATAATATATATTATGTAAACTATAGCTATGTTCTCGCTTTTGTGGGTCTGGGCGATTCAGTATGTGGCTGTAGGTTTATGATAGACGCTCATGATTTATAAATATTTGTAGAGATGAGTTAAGCATCTTGTGCTGAAGTGAACTGCCTTCTAATCAAAACCAATTGTCGCGTATGAGTTGGAGTAATAAGGGAACACTTGCTTTCTTTTTTTGTATTCTTTTATCCCCGATTTCGGGCATGATGGCGCAAATTCTGTATCCGGAGAGTTTCACGGTCATCCTGGACACTACAAAGACGATAAAGGGTAGCATTACTCCGGAGTTGCAGATCCAAACGCAGAAAAAATTGCTGGTTGAGATATCAAATCTAGCAGACCTGGCTATGCGTTTTGGCGAAAATAGCATAACGCTGGCTAATAAAATAGAATTTACGAAGTTTGGCCGCGAAAAATTGCTCAGCGGAGGCTACGTTTACGGAAAATTCAGGAACGACCTGGATGCCCGCCTCGTCCTTGAGTATTATTCTCAGGTTCACTGGGCTGAGGCAAGAGGATTGGAAAGGAAATATGCTGCGGGAGCGGGAGCACGGATTAGAATTGTGCGGACGAACAAGACCGGAATTTTTGCAGGAACCGGCCATTTTACGAGTACGAGAAATGGAATTATGACGCCGTTTCACAATCTAGGCTGCCGACCGACCTTGCGCCGGTGACAAACAAGGGACTAAAGATCGGTTCGTATCTCAGTTATAAACAGTGGCTTTTTGACAATATATTTCTCGACTTAAGCCTTTACCATCAGGCGAGTTTCAAGAGTATTATCAGTTCTCCGCGGCTGGCTTCGAGCTCAAAGGCAGCCTATCAGTTTAATGACTATCTGCAGCTTGTATTCATGTACCAGAATTTATACGATTACGAGCCCGTCGTTCCGATAAAACCTTGGTTTCACCGGTTTATCTCAACCCTTTCAGTCTCTTTTTGAAAATTATCAAACTTTTTGTTGCCGATGTAAGTGGGAAATCAATTTCGGTTGCATGCAATTATCAGCGGGCAGTCAGAAGTGCGCACGCTGGAGCGGCTTGACATATGCTGCTGCAAGCATTGATTAAATAGCAGCTTAGATAAGCGTACAGCTACTATTTCAAGTCCTCAATAATTGCCCCGATTTCTGACTTGATTTCCTTGACGAGTTCAATCGTATCCAAACCAGTTCTCGCCCTATCCTGAGGATTACCGTCTGCGAGAACTTTCTTGGCGCCCTCTATGGTATATTTCTCCTCGTACAAGAGCCTTTTTATTACGACGATGTTGTCAATGTCCTCTTTAGTGTATATCCTGTTCCCCGATCGGTTCTTTGACGGCTGCAAGATATCAAACTCGTTTTCCCAATATCTTAACACGTATTGCTTCAACTGTGTCATCTCGCAGACTTCGCTGATCGAGTAATAAAGTTTCTTTACAATAACCGACATAAAATTAATTAGTTAAGTTAAATAGCTAAAATACTCTATAGGTAACAAGAGGATAGAAATTCACTAATTGCAAAGGCACTGGGGTTCTCTCCAGGTCTAGCCCGGAGCATACACGCTGAATCACTGGAGCACGATTCTGCGGAGCACTTTGACGTTTTTGTGCCGCAAAACCGTCTGCTCCGGAATATAATCAATTAAGCATCGTATTTTCAATGGGCTATGAATGCACTTCCGTCAATCAATGATGGATTCTACAGGACGAAAAGGAAGATTAAAGGCCTCTGCAACGCTCTTATATACAATGTTTCCATTAATGATATTACAGCCTAGCAATAACTCTCTATTTTCTTTTATTGCCCTTTTCCAGCCCTTATTCGCCAGTTCCATGGCGTATGGTAGAGTTGCATTGGTAAGAGCGACAGTGGAAGTGAATGGCACGGCCCCGGGCATATTTGCAACACAGTAGTGCACTATTCCGTCTATGATAAATATGGGGTCCTCGTGGGTTGTAGGTTTGGTAGTTTCGACGCATCCCCCTTGGTCAACGGCAACATCCACAATAACAGCGCCTTGTTTCATGGTTTTTAACATGGATTTCGTAATGAGGTTTGGCGCCTTCGCGCCAGGGATCAATACTGCGCCGATCACAACATCTGCACTCTTAATGGCTTCAGCAATATTATAGCTGTTTGACATCATCATCGTCACATTTTTCGGCATAATGTCATCCAGATAGCGCAGCCGATATAAGTCGATATCCAGTATTGTGACCTTGGCTCCAAATCCGGCCGCGATCTTTGCAGCATTTGTCCCAACAACCCCCCCACCAATGATCACGACAGTGGCAGGCTCCGTTCCGGGAACCCCACTCATAAGGACTCCCCTGCCACCAAATGTTTTTTCCAGGTATTTTGCTCCTTGGTGGGCGGCCATCCTTCCCGCCACTTCACTCATTGGGTCCAGTAAGGGCAATTTTCTATCTGAGCGCTGAACTGTTTCGTAAGCAATTGCGATACAGTCTGACTTGACCATTGCTTCAGTTAATTCTCTATCAGCAGCAAAGTGAAAATATGTGAAAACAATCTGATTTGAGTGAATCAGCTCATATTCCTGCTTTATTGGCTCTTTCACTTTTACGACCAAGTCTGATTTACTATATACATCCTTTGCCGTTGAGACAATCTGCCCACCAGCCGCAATATATGCTTCGTTACTGAAACCACTTCCTTCGCCGGCGTTGTTTTCAATAATAACCTTATGGCCGTTCTTAGTCAGTTCAGAAACTCCACCAGGTAAAAGGCCGACGCGGTTTTCTTTTATCTTTCTTTCCTTCGGAACGCCTATAATCATAATGCTGTGCTCCCGATCAATAAAGAACAGATACTTCCATTTTTCTTGCCGAGTGAGCCAAATAACTGGCCGCTTTCTGTATACTTCCGAGTGAGAGCTGGTCAATATAATCAGTTATATCAGAAATATTAAGTTTCTTCTTTAGATAGATCTCGTTCTTGGCTAGCCTTATCATTCTCGTCGATGTACTTTCAAGCCCAAAAAGCAAATTAGCCTTGATTTGTGCCTTTGCCATGTTGAGCTCATGATTCTTGATAGGATGGGTTAGTAACTTCTCACATTCCGATTTTGCAATTGCGATTGATTTTTCGAGATTATTCTTGTCAGTCGCCAAATAAATTCCAAAAACTCCAGTATCATACATAAAATCTGCAAAACTATAAATCGAATAGGCCAAACCGTATCTTTCTCGAACTCGCTGAAAGAGTCTGGAGCTCATCCCGCCGCCCAAAATCATATTTAATGCCAAAAAATCAAATTTTCTGTTATTTAAATAACTAATATTAATAGGATTACCTATACAAACGTGAGCTTGTGATATGTTTTTATTAATGACTTCCCTCTTGCCGACGCGGGTTCCGTTTGTAAACGTCTTGACCCCGTATGGCCAATAAGATCGGTTTGTTCGCCTATCTCTGAACGAGAACTTTGTTCTTACAAGTTTTGTTAATTCACTTTCATCAAAGTTACCGGCGATTGAGATTACCATATTAGATGGGACATAGTACTTATTGTAAAAGTTTACTAACTGGACTTGTGTAAAACTTGAGACTGTTGTGCGTGACCCCAATATGCTATATCCTAAGGAATGGTCTTTGAACAACTGGCCGTAAAAATGGTCCTGAATGCACTCCTCGGGAGTATCTTCAGTATCTTTGATCTCCTCCAGAATTACTTGTTTTTCACGTTTGATTTCTTTTTCATCGAAAACGGCATTCTGGACTAAATCCGACAATACGTCGACTGCAAGCGGAAGATCTTCACTCAGAATTGTGGCGTAAAAACAAGTTTGTTCTTTACTGGTGAATGCATTCATGTTGCCGCCGACATTTTCAAGTGCTTTGGCTATCTGAAGGGCGTTTCTTTTCTTAGTTCCCTTGAATACTGAATGCTCGATGAAATGACAAATGCCCATATTCAATACTGTCTCATGTCTGCCGCCAACCAAAACCCAAACTCCGATAGTTATGGACCGGAGATTGGGCATATTCTGAGACAGCAGCGTGAGCCCATTTTCAAAGACAGTCTTCGAATAATTTTCTTCGCTATAGAGCGTTTTGCTCGCAGCGTTAGACGAATGGATAAAAGAAGGCGACAACCGATTTTTATCGGATCGTTTTTTCATCTAGCTTTTTTTTTCTGGTTCGTGGTGTGGCTCTCTTTTGATCAAAGCTTTTCTGCTTAGTTCATATTTAGTTTTGCCGTCGCGAGTCATTATCTCTTGCAAAAGGACTTCAACCTCATCTCCTAATTTCAAGTATTCTTCTACTCTTTGAACCCGTTTGTGGTCAATCTCTGAGATATGGAGAAGTCCCTCTTTGCCGGGCAAGATCTCTACAAAGGCGCCAAAATCGGTAATCTTCTTCACGGTACCGCGGTATGTTTTGCCTTTTTCGGGATCTTCGGTTAATCCACGTATAAAATTAATCGCAATTTCACTGCCTTCGGCATTGACGGACGCAATGAAAACCGTACCGTCTTCGCCAATGTCGATCTTAGCTCCTGATTTCTCGACAATTTCACGGATGGTCTTTCCACCGGGGCCAATTACCAGCCCAATTTGATCGACTTTAATTTTGATCGTAGTTATTTTCGGAGCAAATGGTGAAATATCCGGTTTACCCTGCGCGATAGTCTGGTTCATTATACCCATAATGTGGATGCGGCCCTCTTTAGCCTGAGCCAATGCTTCACGCATGATGTCAAAGGAAATTCCCTTGATCTTAATGTCCATCTGGCATGCAGTAATACCCTTAGCTGTTCCGGCGACCTTGAAATCCATGTCGCCCAAATGATCCTCATCTCCCAGAATATCACTCAGGATTGCATATTTCTGATCTTCCTTGATTAAGCCCATTGCAATGCCGGCGACCGGAGACTTGATAGGGACGCCTGCATCCATGAGCGATAATGAACCGCCGCAGACCGATGCCATAGAACTTGAACCATTTGATTCTAATATCTCACTTACTATACGAATGGTATATGGAAATTCTGCTTCATCCGGCAAAACGATTTTTAAAGCGCGCTCGGCGAGGTTACCGTGCCCGATTTCACGTCTTCCGGGTCCCCGCGACATGCGCGCTTCGCCAACCGAGAAATGTGGAAAATTATAATGCAACATGAATCTCTTATCGGATACAGGATCGATGCCATCAATAAATTGTTCATCAATTTTAGTGCCAAGTGTAGATATAACGAGAGCCTGTGTCTGTCCTCTGGTGAACAAAGCCGAACCGTGCACCCTGGGAAGAAAACTTATTTCGCAGGTAATAGGCCGAACAGCGGTCATTGAACGTCCGTCCAAGCGGCGTTTTTCATCCAAAATCATGCTTCGCATGTCCTGGTATTGCAAGTCTTCAATGACTTTGGCGATTGCGCGGCCTGAATCCGGATATTTTTCTTTAAACTGTTCTTCCAAAGCTTTTCTTAATTCCTTTAACATACCATTGCGTTCCGACTTATCTGCAATCCTGTCCGCCTCATAAACCTTGGGTTTTGCAATTTCGGTAACTTCTTTCAGAAAGGATTCATCCAATTTTGCAGGTTCGAACGCCCGTATCATTCTTTTAACTTCTGAAGCAAGCTGTTCTTGAATAGCGACAATCTGCTTTATCGTTTCATGGGCAAACATGATCGCGTTTAACATATCTTCTTCGGATATTTCGTGCGACTCCCCTTCTACCATTGCTATGGAGTCCTTTGTACCGGAAACGATAATATCCATATCACTTGACTGCAGCTGGTCGAAGCTGGGATTAATGATCAATGCGCCGTCGACTCTGCCGACACGTACTGATGCGATCGGGCCATGAAATGGGATATCACTTACCATTAGCGCAGCCGAAGCTCCGATACCGCCCAACACATCGGCGTTATATTCCTTGTCACTTGAGATGACATTGACATTTACGATCGTTTCGAACTGATAACCTTCCGGAAAGAGAGGACGGATTGGCCTGTCGATAAGGCGGCTGCTCAGGATTTCTTTTTCGGTGGGTCTTCCTTCGCGTTTAAAAAATCCCCCTGGAATCTTACCTGCGGCATAGGCGCTTTCACGATAGTCAACGGATAATGGGAAGAAATCGACGCCTTCTTTTGGTTCTTTGCTGGAGACGACGGTTGCTAAAACGACGGTATCGCCATAACGTATGATCACTGCGCCGTCGGCTTGCCTGGCGACACGTCCGGTTTCGATGTGCAGCCTTTTTCCGCCAATTTCCATTTCTTTTGAAAAAATCATGAGTACTTACTCCTAGTTAAATTAAGTGATGATTTCACTTGAATAGCGGTAAGCACGTCGAGATTTTTTTTAGAACGTCAGCCTAAATGAATTCTTAAAAACAAAACCCATTTAGAATGACGAAATAAAAAACCTCACTTATCGCTATTCAAATTCATGTATAAACGACAAAAGTTAAACCTGATAAGTTTAACTTTTGTCATTTTGTTATTTTCTTATGCCCAGTTCGGCGATTAGTGATCGATATTTTTCAATATCTTTCTTGGTCAAATAAGTCAGTAAACGTTTCCGCTGCCCGACCATCTTTAATAGAGAGCGGCGGGAACTATGATCTTTAGCGTGCGTTTGCAGGTGCTTTGTCAAATCATTGATGTGCTGAGTTAATAAAGCAATTTGAACCTCAGAAGCACCGGTATTTTTTTCCGAGCCGCCGCTGTATTTCTTGATAGTTTCAAGCCTCATTTCTTTCGTAACTGCCATGGTATTTAGTTTCTCCTTCTATTTTTTTTGTTTATACCATTTTATATAAGTTGCACGGAATATATAGAAATTATTCTTATGAATCAAACTATTTATTAAAAACTTAATTTATTGGAAATCCTTTATTTAATGCTGTTTTTATATCCTCGGAAATTTGTTGTTTGAGTTCTTCTGTGGAATTGAATTTTGCCTCATCACGAATTCGGTATAAGAACTCTATTTGTATTTCATCATCGTAGACGTTATTGGAAAAATCAAGTAAATGGGTCTCAATAATCGCCTCATCGGCGTTTGTAAAGGTCGGTCTGGATCCAATATTAGTTACAGCCATGTATTTATTGTTTTTTAAGTGAACGAAACAGGCATACACACCATTTTTTGGTACTAATTTAAGAGGATGCCCTGCGATATTTGCGGTTGGATAACCAATCGCCCTGCCTCTGCCATCGCCTTTGACAATTTTTCCAGAATAAAGATATGGGCGGTTAAGGAACTGGTTTGCCTTTTCTATATGTCCTTCACGGATAAGTCTTCGTATCAATGTGCTATTTATTACTGTGTCCTCGTGTACGATAGCGTTGATCTGATTTACCTCAAAACCGCAACTACGAGACAGGCGCATCATGAGGTCAAAATTTCCACTTCTGTTTTTTCCGAATACGTGGTCATGCCCAATCACGCATTTTGCCATTCCAATTTTACTTAGCAGAATATCCTTAATAAATTCCTCACCGGTCTTAGATGCTAATTCGTTATCAAACTTGGCCACAATAAGGACATCCACACCTAGCTTATCAAGAATGTCTGCCTTTTCCCCGATAGTTGTCAATATGCGCATTTGCGGTATTCGTTCAGGCCGGATAATGGTCTGTGGATGGGGTTCAAACGTCAGTAAGACACTACGCCAATTTCTAAGGGCCGATTCACTAACAAGCGATTTCAGTATTTCCTGATGGCCTCTGTGGATACCGTCGAACGTCCCAATCGTTATAATCGTATTTTTTGAATACGTGATATTCTCAAGGTCAGTTTGAATGAGCATTCGCACTTTTTAATGAGTTAATTACTAATGCGATCTGGTCGATAGACAATGCATCATCGCATGAATAGCTTCCGATTGATTCTCTCTTCAGGCTTTTTACATATGCACCGCACCCGATTTTGCTTCCAAAGTCGCGAGCAATGGCTCTGATATAAGTACCTTTGGAACAGCGAATACGTGTTTTCATTATAGGTTTCTTGTAATCAAGTATGTCAAACAACTCGATTTGAATTTTACGCGGCTTAAGGTCCGGCTGATTTCCCTTACGGGCGAGCTTATAGGATGGCGTGCCGTTAACTTTTATAGCGGAATACGCAGGAGGCATTTGTTCAATCTCGCCAGCAAACTCCATCGCAATTGCAGCAAGTGTTTCAATTGTATGATCTCCAACCGCTCCTATGTCGATGACTACGCCGTCGCAATCCAGGGTATCGGTCGTTTTTCCTAATTCAAATTCATTCAGATAAGTTTTTGATAGTCCTGCAAATCTATCTACAATCTTTGTGGCTTTACCTGTACATACGATTAGCAAACCTGTTGCAAAGGGGTCCAAAGTGCCGCAATGCCCAACTTTTTTCGCCCTTGTTATATTTCGAATTTTATTTACAACATCAAAGGATGTCCATCCGGCCGGTTTACTAACCAAAACCACGGCTCCATCATCGAAAAAATTAGAAATAGCAGTAGGATCGATGGCCAACAGAACTGAGCCAATGGAATTAAGACTGTGGGTTGTGATCAGCGGGAATTCATGAGTTGAGTTTTTCACTATGGATTTCTCTGAATATCTGTTCTATTTTGTCGGCGTTTTGCTGGCTTTCATCGAAAAAAAACTTGATCTGCGGAATGTATTTCACATCAATTCGCTCCCCAACCTTACTGCGAAAAAATCCTTGTGCATGATTCAATGCCTTTGCAGTCTCCTTAATTTTCATATGGTCAGGTATGGTGAAATAAACCTTGGCGTAACTAAGATCATCATTCAGCTTGACACCCGTGATGGTCAGGTCTTTGAATCGAGGATCACGCATCTCAGTAAGAATGATGGAGCCTATCTCCCTGTAAATAAGTTCGGATAAGCGATGGTTACGTTGATTCATGTTATTCACTAGTAAATTTGTACTGATTGGGAAACAATTTCAGCTTCGCCTTTGAATTCGATCAACTTGATAATCTCATCAAAAGTCTGCTGGACAACACGTTTTTCATTGCTTATCGTGGCAATGCCAAGCCCGGCTAATTGCCATTTATCTAAATGCTTTACTTCAGCAATAGAAACATTAAATTTTCTCTTCACCTGATCTTTGATGCTTTTGAGCACAAAGCGTTTTTCTTTTAGCGATTTGCTAGAGTGAATAAACAATTCTAATTCACAAACTCCGACGAGCATACGCTACACCGATAACGTTCGTTTCGTTTCCACTTTTTCGTAGCACTCAATCACATCGCCAACTTTGACGTCATTATAGTTATCAATGGTTATTCCGCACTCGAAACCCGATGCAACTTCACGGGCATCGTCTTTGAATCTCTTAAGTGAAGATAACCGTCCTTCATGAACAACTTCCCCGTTTCTTAACAGCCTGATAGGCTGGGTACGATTGACTTTACCGTCTACCACATAACATCCCGCAATTGTACCGACTTTTGAAATCTTAAATACTTCTCGAATTTCCACTGTTCCGGTGGTCCTGTCCGAATGTTCAGGTTCAAGCAGGCCTTCAAGCGCTTTACGGATATCCTCGATGCAATCATAGATGATATTGTAATACCGGATATCAATATTCTCTTTTTCGGCTAGTTTGCGCGCATTAAGATTGGGGCGAACATGGAATCCAATGATTATGGCGCCGGACGCGGCGGCCAAAAGCACATCCGACTCCGTTATGACACCCACGCCGCGGTGAATAATATTCACTTTCACTTCAACGGTGCTGAGGCGCTGTATCGAATCGCTGAGAGCCTCTACTGAGCCGTCAACATCTCCCTTAAGTATGATGCCCAAATTGGATACTTTTCCTTCGCGCACTTGCCTTGAGATCTCATCCAGTGTCAAGAATCGCACTCGGCGGTGATCTTGTTCTCTTTTCAGCTGCTGTCGCTTTAATGCCAGACTCTTTGCAATGCGCTCACTTTTGGTTACAAAAAACTTATCGCCGGCTTGCGGCAAGCCGTCAAAGCCAATCAGAGCAACCGGAGTTGATGGTCCGGCGGTTTTTACAATATTTCCTCGTTCATCATACATTGCTTTGACTCGGCCGGAATAGATGCCGCAGATAAAAGGATCTCCAACATGCATGGTACCGGCCTCAACAAGAACTGTCGCCGTCGCACCTCGGCCTTTATCAAGCCGCGCTTCAATTACAGTGCCTTTTGAAAGTGTGTCTAACTTTGCTTTGAGTTCCATTACATCAGCTTCGAGCAAAATCTTTTCTAATAGCTGTTCGACATTCAGGCCTTTCTTGGCGGAAATTTCAACGCATTGATATTTGCCACCCCAGTCTTCGACTAATATATTCTTTTCTGATAATTGCGTTTTGATCCGCATCGAATTCGCTTCCGGTTTATCAATCTTATTGATCGCAATAATAATCGGCACTCCGGCGGCTTGTGCGTGATTGATCGCTTCCACAGTCTGCGGCATAACGCTGTCATCTGCCGCTACAACAATGACGACAATGTCGGTGACTTGAGCTCCGCGTGCGCGCATCGCCGTAAAGGCTTCGTGACCTGGAGTATCAAGAAATGTAATCCTTCGTGTGTCCGGCAAAACCACTTCATAAGCTCCGATGTGCTGAGTAATTCCACCGGCTTCGCCTGCTACTACATTTGCTCGTCGAATATAATCAAGTAATGAGGTTTTTCCGTGATCAACATGCCCCATGATTGTTACTATGGGCGAACGCGGCAATAATGGAACATCTACTTCGTCTTGTAATTCCTCGATCTCTACATTGTCAAACTCTTCCATGCGTTCAGTTTGAAAACCAAATTCGCTCGCCACCAGCGTGATCGTATCCATGTCCAAACGTTGATTGATTGATACCATGAGTCCAAGGGATAAACAAGTTTTTATAACATTTGCCACTTCCTCTTCCATGAGATCGGCAAGTTCGTGAACCGAAAGATACTCCTGGACCTTTAGTATATTTTGTTCTTCAGCGGCTGCAAGTTCCTGCGTCTCCGCTTCGCGCTCTGCGCGTTTCATTTTTTTCCGCTTTTGTCTCTCTTCACCCAGCGTCTTACTTTCATCCATTTTAGCAAGCGTTTCGCGGATAGCAGCTTCTACGTCCTTTTCGTCAACTTTTGCCTTTTTGCGTTTTTTCTTCTTTCCTTTTCCGTGTTTATCATCTACAACAACTTCCGGCTCCGGGACGTCATCTTTACCTTTCTTCTTCTTTCCGCGACGCCCGAACGAATCAGCACCGGCTTCGTCTTTTAATGCCTGCTTTTCGAGTTGCTGGCGCGCTTTTTCAAATGCGAGTTTGAACTCTTCGATGGATTTGTGAGACGATTTTAGAGTTTCAAGAAGATCCACTTTCTTTTTGTCAGCTTTACCGGCTTCAACAGGTTTTTCAGTTTTCACAGTTTCATCAATTCGCATATCGGTTCCTCGGGTTGGAACCCTGCGTACCGTAGTTTCCTCGCTGCTGAGCGGTGTCTCGACCTCATGCTCGGTTGCTGGCTTTTCAATAACATCGTGAATAACCGGATGTTTTTCGGCTTCGACTGGGGCGGCCTCAACCGGCTGTTCAAACAAAGTCGTTTGATCGTCGTCTTTTTTGTCCTTTTTACCCTTCTGCTTGATGTATGTATCAGCATGTTTCTTCTCTTTACTGAAACGGGCTAACACCTTTTCCATCATTTCGTCGTCAACAGAACTCATGTGGGTCTTTACTGTCTTATAACCGCTTTTCTGCAAAAAGGCTATAATCTCGGCGTGTCCGACAAGCAACTCTTTTGCGACCTGAAAAATTTTCTTACCTGTTTTTGCCATAAAAATTCTAGTGACCTATAGTAATTAAATAAAATTATTCTTTAGTTTGTAATTTGGTATGCGTGCTAATCAGCTTGTTCAGGGATTTTTCCGATACGCCCTCGGCCTTTCTCAGTTCTTCAATATCGTTAATGTCACCCAATTTAACAAACCCCTTTTCGGCAAATATCTCGGCTGCTGCTTTTGACACACCTTTGATATCGTTGATCAAAGTTTCTTCGGTAACGGCTTCTTCTTCGGCTGATTCTGCGAGAGTTGCCTTGTCAGATTCTTCGGCTTCTGTAGCTTCAGTTATAGGGGCATCCATCGACGTTGCTTCCGTTTCTTGTTCATCAACCGTCTCCTCTTCACTCTCAGGTGTTCCGCTCAGTTCCGAGTATTTTATTGTCTCAATTTGGTAACCGGTTAAGCGTGACGCCAGATTGATATTCTGCCCAAAGCGCCCAACAGCAATGGACATTTCGTCGTCATTAATCACCGCTAGCGCTTTTTTCTCATTCTGATCAACTTCGATTCGCAAGGGTTTAGCGGGACTGAGGGCGCGTGATATTAGAATTTCCGGATCTGAACTCCAACTAATTATATCGATTTTTTCATTGTTCAGCTCTTTAACTATGGCCTGAATGCGCACTCCCTTCATGCCGACGCATGCGCCGACGGCATCGATTCGTTTATCGTTGGAGTAAACCGCAATTTTTGTTCTTTCACCGGGATCGCGCGCGATGGCCTTAATCTCAATGATGCCGTCATAAATTTCAGGTACTTCATTTTCGAATAAACGCATGAGGAACATGGGCTCAGAGCGCGAAACAACGATTCGCGGGCCGCGCGGATCATCCACCACCTCTTTGATCAGAGCACGGACAGTCTCCCCGCGCTTATATCGTTCGTTGGCGATTTGCTGAGCTTTCGGCATGATCAATTCGGCGCGTTCAAAACTGACGAAAATCTCATTACGGTTGATCTGCCTTATTTCACCAACGATAATTTCACCGACACGATTAGAAAACTCATCAAATAGAAGTTTGCGCTCTATGTCGCGTATTCTTTGATTCAATGTCTGCCGCGCACTGATGATTAATCGGCGCCCAAAGGTTGCCGGATCTATTACCTCGATAAAATCATCGCCAATTTCCATATCAGGCTCTACTTTTTTTGCCGAATCAACTGAAATCTGTGTAATTGGATCTTCAACTTCTTCCACAACCGTCTTGGTTTGATAAATTTCGATAGCCGCCTTGTCCAAGTTTACAATGACGTCAAAATTTTCTTTTTCACCGTACTTTTTCTTAATCATCATTTTGAAGATCTCTTCAATGATAAGATTTAGTTCGTCTTTTTCAATATTCTTTTCCTTTGCGATTTGCGTAAATGCTTCTACGATCTCGCTTGAGTGATCCGCAGCCATATATCCTCCGTTAAACGATTAATATATAAAATAAATTTTTTACCATTTGAGTTGTATCAAGGCGGATGTGATTTTTGTAAGCGGAATTTCGATCAGTTCCGGCAGACTCTTTTTCTTGCCTTTGAGCTTCAAATGGAGTTTATCTTCAATGACGTTTTCTATCGTGCCTTTGCATTCTTTGCTCGATTTATCGCGGTCTGTGTAATTTACAAGAATCTCGCGCCCTATATTTTTGCGAAACTGCCAATCTTCTTTAATTGGCCTTTCGACTCCAGGGGACGACACTTCTAAAACGTACTCGCTGTCTATGGTATTATCCTTCTCCATCTTGTCTGCAATTTTCCTGCTAAAGGCTTTGCATTGATCGATCGTAATGCCGCTTTCACTGTCAAGAAAGATTCGAATCATCTTGCGTGACTGGGCACTTTTTAAATCAATTTCAACTACTTTAAAATCAGTATTTTCAATAGCCCAGTGCACTGCTTCCTGTATTTTTGCCACAAGCTCCATTTCATCTCTACAAAATAAAAAAGTGGGTCTTGAGAACCCACTCCGTAATAGGTAAAAGCAAACTGAGGTTAAAGATAAAGAAATAATGTTCATTTTGCAAGTAAAATTTACCGTATTATAACAATTTTCTTGCTTTTTCTGGCTTGAATATTTACATTGGCGGCGCCTGTTAATTTGGGGATACATCTTGCCGCCTCAGTCGGCGGGACAAGTATTCTTCGAAGGTAGGAAGTTAGTAATTCGAAATTATTGTCATAGACCAAAGTGTTAGATGGGGACATAGCTCAGCTGGGAGAGCGCAAGGCTGGCAGTCTTGAGGTCAGGGGTTCGATCCCCCTTGTCTCCACACCCTGTATGACTAAGCATTTTTTTGCTTGGTCATTTTTTTTGTACGGCCGTAGAACATTGATATTACTGCGTAAAATGGCCAGTGCAGGATTGAGAAAAGGGGTTCGACCGCCGGTTTTGGACAGTATGATCTTCTGCGGAAAAATCACGTTCAAAAGTTTCAATTTCTTGACAGTTTCCAATTGTAAGTACCATGAATCCAAGTGTTGAAGAAGCTGCAATGTGAACCTTACTAGGGGTTCGACCGTACGGGTATTATTTTCTCCAATCACAAGGATTTTGTCCTGGATTTCGTTATTTTCTTTTGTGTAGCGCTCCCGCGCGGCCTTGTATTGAATCTCGTCGACAACACCTGCAAGGAGCTTGTCCGTTAACTTGATAAGCTTTTCATCAATAATTTTTTGTGCGTTTTTCAGTCTGGATAAATTCTCTTTTCGACTGTTTTCGTCATTGGCATTGCGATCCCATATTTGTTCTTCGACTATGGCGCACCATTCCCGTTCGATCTTTATTGACTTCAGATAATCAACGATCCATGTATTGGCCACTTTTGCCGGAATTCTTGTTTTGCACGGTGATTTGCAGTGATAGTACGGAAAGCGACCACCGTGCCGACCTTTAGAAAAACTTGCGGTTAATAGTCTCGGAGAACAATCCGCACACTCCAGAATTCCACGTAACGGAAACTCATCATTGACCTTATTGAAGAAGAGCTTTCTGAATTTCCCGTCAAGGACACTTTGGACTCTGTTAAATGTGATTCGATCAACTATCTTTTCGTGACTTGCTTCAACCGTGTGGCCGACACCCTTCTCGGTATAATTGATTATTCCGGTGTAGCATTGGTTCCTGAGCATACGTGGATATTGCGTTTTACTAATGTTCAGCATGTATTTTGTATTTATGTAACTTCGAATCTGTTCAATCGAGTAATTTCCAGTCGCGAATTCTTTAAAGAGTTCTTGGATGACAGGAGCCTTACTATTCTGGACAAGGCGTTTCTGTCCGTTTTCATTCTTGTATGAATACCCCAAAGGCGCCTTTGTGACCCACCGGCCTATTTTCAGTGCCCGGAGATTGCCTGCACGGATGTTTAAGCTGCGTCTGCGATTTTCACTTTCCGGAGTAGCAACGTATACGGCGAGAAGAATAGCTTGCTCTGGAATTGAGAAATCAATCGGTTGTTCAACAGCTTGGACAGCAACTCCCATATCCTCAAATAATCTGATGAGCACGTAAGCGTCATGCGTGGTTCGTGAAAAACGATCCCATTTTAACACGAGAAACTCATCAATCTCACTTTTGTGAGTCTTTGCGTATTGAATGGCTTTGAGCAGTTCAGGTCGTCCTTCGATATTCTTTGCAGATGCGTCTTCACGAAATATCATCGCTACGTCCTTCTGACGCTGTGCGCAGTTATTAAGCAACTTCTCCTCCTGATGACCCAAGCTGTATCCTGATGCTTGTTCGTCAGTAGAAACTCGACAATAAATAATGGTTTTTTTCATATATTGTGTGATTTATTACTAACACTTAATAATATATACTAATATAATAACTTAAAGTATCCAATCTAATTATTTAATTCCAGTTGTTTTTCCGTTCCAAAGTCCTTTTCCTCAGACGGGTTATGATCAGTCGAATATTCAGGCAATAAGCTGATCAGCGATTCAAGAAACTCCAGTGCAACGGCGATATCTTCATCAGAGTAGTCTTTGTCGAATTGTGTCAGTATTTCTTTTGCTCGCTGGATGGTCATAATAAATACGGCTATTAAGGTCTTGTAAATGGCTTATATGCCTTTGGTTCTTTTGCAGCGATCTCTGCGTATTTCGAGCGCAAATAATCCCCATACGGGTTTTCTATGATCCAGAACGTTTCCCGCAGCATGGCTCTGACAACCTCTGAAACCGACCTATCATACGCTTTGGCGCAAGCGGCAATCGTATCGTAAAATGATTTGGGAAGCCAGCACGACATCTGATGTTTTAGCGGCTGCGCGAAAAGGTTCGAGGGGCTTGGATTTCGATATTGTGATAGGTAACCACGCAAGAAGTTTTCAATAGCTAACCGTATTACAATACTGTGCGGCCAGTCTGCGTTTTGATTCCACGTGAGTTCGTGATATAGAGCGTGTTCCATATTTACTGTAACAATACAGTTATTTGATTCTCGAAAGTCCAATTCTGCGCGCATTTCTATATTCTCCTTATTGATTCCTTATGGCTAGATTTACTTGATAAATATTCAATAATTATGGCTTTCTGAGGCTTCTCTAGGATGTTATTCCGATACATTTATTGGATTTAACGCAGTTTCTTTTTCGAATGTCGTGTTTCTTAAGAGAATCATTACAAACTTCTTGTGTTTCAAGTGTCAAACTGAGAATTAGTAAAAACATGTTCTTCTGACTTACGGTAATGTTGCTCGTCTTACAGCCCCAAAAGACGTCAGTCCGTAGTTCCATGTAACACATTTCCTTATCCTCTGACAGTGAGTATTAAAAACTACATTTACTTCGCAGAACAATTCCATCAAATCCACGTGCAATTCCGGTAGATTTGGGTGTTAACTTGTCGTGATAAGATTGCATTAGTTTCTTTCGAAGGCCTTCCTTGCTCAATACATAGTTGCGATTAATACCCTCTTCTAACGCCCACTTGCCGTAATCCTCAAAGAGGTTGGCAAGTGATGTGAAAGTAGCGCCGCACCTGTCCGCTCCATGCAGGACACAGTTTTCCTCTACCCAGCGCATTACCTGGTTGGCTTCTGAACGTAATTCATCACGCCAGTCCTGACAACTTTGGGGCAATTCAAACGCGATTCGATCCATTTGATCGAGCTCCTTTATTCCTTCAATAGTCCAATTGAGGATGCCCGGCATCTCTTTGTCAAATGATTGGGTCTCAGAAAACCATTTTATCTGCTTTGCCGGTGATATGACTTTGTCGAACCTGATCGGTATGATGCGTCTAAAAATTGCATTACTCGCATCTGACATGGCGGGAAAATTGTTAGATACAATGAGAAGCTTACTTCGTACCTGTAAATCCTGACCTTGATGATATTTTTTTCTATGCCTGATTAGGCCAAAACCTGCAAGTATTTTGATAATCTTCTCAGTTTGCGGTTTCAATCGCTGAACTTCAAATTCATCGATGAAAAGAAACTTTTTCCTTCGAATTGAATCGAGCGGAAAATTATCCGACTCATCTCCTATGTCCAGTACACTTGAGAACTCAGCGCCAATCAACTTATAGAGGGTCTTGCCAAGGGATGCTTTTCCCTGTACCCGGCTGTCCGAGAATATGCAAATAGTACTGCAAGTCAATGCGATCAGAGAGGACATAGGCGAAAAAGCACCGTAGTAGCCGCATGAGGTCATCGTTATCGTTGGTTACAAAACGCAGAAACTCAATCCAGTTTGGGCATTCGGCTTTTCGATCAAAGGCCCAAGGAATTTGGTACATTGAGTATGAGAAACGTGTATGCTTAATGAATCCATCACTTCGGATAAGATACAGACCGTTTGTAAAATTGAGAGAGACCGGCTGAGTGCTGACGGTTTCGTTAGGCATTATGAAATTTTCACGAACAAGATCAAGAAGCCTGGTTCTGATGTCTCTTAACTTTGCTGAACTGACTTTTGTTGGGCAGTAATCTGAAAACAATTGTGCGATTTGGTTATTGATCCTGTAGGCTTCGACCACAACCCAGACTCCTCTTTTTTCATCATAGATCCAGTATTCAGAATCGAAATATCGGAGTTTTAATAGACTTTGCAGATAAAACGCGATTTCTTGGACTTTTAATTGACCGTTTGCAAGATCAGCAGTGACCTTTTCAAACAGGGTTTGGTCAAAAGGTTCGTCTATCGGCGATCCAAAAATGTCGAGAGATTCCATAAAAATTTCTCCGCTTGTAATTACTGTCTATCCTGAATATAAGGACAAAAAAGATGCGGGTGTTAAGGAGCTGGTGTGTAGGAGTGAGCAGAATCAGAGGGAATTCCGTAGAAAAATCTGTAGAACAACCTGTAGGAACCTGTAGAACAGAAAACAAATATATTCTATACTAATTTTCTGTTTTTTAATGTCTTAAGAACGGTTTTATATGTGGTTTCAATTCGTGTTTTATTTTTATTGAAAATTCCCTCAAGTTTTGACATGCCGTAGGTGGAAATGACAGATTGGAGTTGCTTCCAACTTAATTCCTCACGAGGTATTCTGAAATTATTTGCTACCTTTTTATAACCATCTACATTCGAAGATGCGAACCCGAAATTATTCAATTCCCGGGCTACCAACGCTAGAATATAAATGGGACAATCAATAACAACAAGGTTCCGTTTTGAAACAGAGTCGCTTTTTGGAAATGAGGAGGCATATACTTTATCGATAAGAAGTGAATGTTCCTTCTGATCATAAAATCGAATCTTTTCGTTGTAATCCAAGTAAAGAAATTCAATGAAGAACGCGTTAAGATCGCTTTGCAGCTTGGTCTCCTTTCGAAGTCGTGCTAAGAAGCCCCCCGCATATTTGATAAACCAAACATATAGCTCTTCATAGGCCGATTTGTAGTCTTCTTTTAGAAAATTGAATTCCATAGGGACGCAACCATCAACGGATAAAATTGAATTGAATTGCTCGTTTCTGTTTTGAAAATAGTCCAATTGTCCTTTAGGTATCTCACTGTCTCCCTGGATCAAGTGTGCATTTCTGATCCTATTCCAAAATCTGTGATTGTCAGAATGATTTACCCGATATACCCACGAATGTGTTTTTTTTGAAGGTCGTTTGGAGTTTGGTTTGAATTCAGTATTCATGTTACAAATATTATTATAACACCCACCAGGTACGCTGAATGTTGACTTGTTTCATTTCTAGGAGTGATAAGTGGACAATGCTATCACTCACGCTACCAACTTCCCTTTAAACGCCCTCTGCATCAAGCTCTTAAATAAATTCTTCAATTCCTGCTCCGATGCGCGCTGCTTCGCACGCATGGCTTCAGCTTTCTCGACAGGTGCAGCGAATGCCCAGCTAGTACAAACACATTTCAAAAGCCTTGAATGGGGCTAGATTTGAGATTTCTAAGGTAGAAACGCTCCGCCTTTGAAAAAGGTCGCTTCCAAACTGTTATACACTCTTTTTCCAATGAAAGTGTTGCAGCCGCCAAATCTCGAGCTTGAATGATAAACCGAAGACTCCTGCGATGGACATGTTGAGAAAAGAAACCCCATGGATCGTCGTTGATGCATTTAGCCAATGATAGAACCGTTTCTGTAGGCTTTCCAAAATACGCTTTGGCGACACACCCAACAATTTTGATTGCAGAGTCAACACTTTTGTGCCGAAACTCTTTTTTGTCGGTCAATGCTTGCGACATTTCGTGAATCTTGCTTAAATCAAAATTCTCATCAGAACAAGCTAATCGGAATTCAGACATTCGATTACGATATTCTAAGGATTCGGAGCGCATTTCTTTTGCGATCTCTACCCAGTTGGGTTTGTTATAATCTTGTATCTTTTTCATTAATACAGCCAGGCTTGGATTAAGCTGCAACAAAGGCATTTCAGCAATTGGAGGTTCTTGGGGTTCGGTAGAGTGCATTACGGCATTCATGAGTTTAATGTTCAGTTTTGGATTCAAATAGTCCTTCTGATGATCCAAACATTCTACTGGGATAAAGTTAACAGCAACACCTCTCATTCCGCAAGACAAATATGGGCACCTCAAATATTCTGACAGACAGTAGTAGAAAATTGATCTGTAAGTATGGTATGAAGCCAATACTGACAGCCTCTTTGAATCGGTAAGAGTGTAAAGAGGTGAAGTCGGTTTCACAACCTGTGATTTCCAATCTGCATACGTCCCCCCAAGGAATTCAGCATCATTGTGTAATTCAGGACTAAGAGGCTGAGACGGTGAAGTCAATAAGCGGTCCATCGTGTGCGGACTGAAGAAATAGGAGGGCTTGATGTCAGATACTTGCAATATTCTTCCCCACGCTCCTGACCATTTTGTGTGCAGTGAACTGCGCTTTCTAAATTCTGTTTGAATGGTTGTAAAAATCAAATAAACTTGATTCGCAACAGAATCGTCTTTTTTGAACTCGTCTTTCCAATTCACAATAGTTAGGCTCGGAACGATTTCTTGAATTTGACGCCTCTCGTCTACGCTCAATCCGTGGTCTAGCAAGATCAAGTCGTCAAAATGTGTTAGAGCAAAGAACAATATGGAAAGATCAGGAATCAATGCTGCGTGAAATGAATCTGGAGCACTGAGTCCAGAGTTCATCAAAGTAAGCGCATTGTGAATGGTTGTGTTGTCCAACAGTGCAGCCCGATTTGGTGTGGGAACCAGACCTTTCAATTTATCCCAGATTGGGTTGGTCTCAAAATCGAGATCAATATACTTTTTACCAAGCCTGGCATACGACTTTTTTAGTAATTGAAGTTCAGTCATTTATGTCCTCCTTTACCAACTCCCCCTTAAACGCCCTCTGCATCAAGCTCTTAAATAAATTCTTCAATTCCTGCTCCGACGCGGCTGCTTCGTACGGCAAACCTATAAGGTTTATCGAATCTTATAACGATTTCAAAATATTTCATCAAACTGATGGCGGAGTTAGTAACGAGTTTGATCGCATAAACCTTATAGGTTTAACTCACCAACTCCCCCTTAAAAGCCCTCTGCATCAAACTCTGAAACAAATTCTCCAATTCCTGCTCCGATGCGCGCTGCTTCGTGCGCATGGCTTCAACTTTCTCGACCAGTGCAGCGAATTTTTGTTGTAAGAACAGAGGTGGAAAATAGACATTAAATGTCTCCAATATTTTTGGACTAATTCGTGGTAGATTCGCTCCGGCGGATAGAGATGTAGCCTTATCTACAAAAGATTTGTGTTTCATATGGTAGGCAAGAAAGAATTTGTTTGATTTTCCTTTGATAGGCATTATTGGGATAATGTCAGTACTGCAAATGCCACTTATATTCGGAATACACACTTTGTTAAGATACGGTCGAAGTTTTCCATATAATATGTGTTCAGATGTAAAAATGAATTTGTTGCTCTTCAAATCCGCATCAAACGCATTCTGATAACCGATTAATCTTCCCGACTCTTTTTCAATGTGTTCTAAACCTACATAAAAGGAATCCTTCGGAATATTCAAAGGTAGAATTCCATCTTTCTCAATGTCAGCGATTTTATTAAACGTGTTAACATCCCACCCCTTCGGATTTGTCACCGGATCGCCGAACATTTCGAGGAAGGCGGACTGGAGAAATTTGTCCGTGAGTTCGATTGTTTGTCGACGTTTTTCGCGGGCGGCGTCGGCTTTCTCAAGTATCGCGGCGATGCGCTTCTGGATGGGAAGAGGAGGAAGAGGGATTTTGAAATCTGTTATGTTGTGCAGTCTTATGTAATTTGTTGCAGATCCGTATTGTTTCCAAATAACTGAAAACTTCCAAAGTCCTTTCAAGAAATAGAAAATGTATGGTGCATGCTCCTTAAAATTATGAAGGACGTATGTTCGCTGATACGCCTCGAACTTGCCGTGATAGAACATGACAAGCCCGACATTTGCACCATTTCCGGGCAATAAAATTGCATCGCCATCAAAGGAATAACTATTACTTCTCAGGGGCAAAGCTGCACAAGTAAAAAATGGATAGAGCCCGTCATTGGCACCTTCGTTTACGTCCTTCTCCCCTGTTGTGACAGTGCAGACTTCAGAAATTTTTCTGTATCCTATCACTTCATCATCCCCCTTATCTCTTCCATATCTCTCTCAATCCCCTTTTCCAATTCCAGAATCTTATTCATGATCACATCTGGCGTTTCATATTCGATTTCCGTGTGAACGATCTCTTTGTATCGTGAAATGGAAAGATCGTATTTGTTTGAGCGAATATCTTTGACCGGCACAAGAAATGATTTCTTTGAAGCTTTCTTCTTTTCCCATTGTTTGATGATGTCCGGAATATCATTCGCCTCGATGCGCTGGCGCTTATCGTCAAGAGAAAATCCGTCGGCTTCCATATCGTAAAACCAGACTTTGTCCGTCGTGCCGCCTTTCTGGAATATCAGCACTGCCGTGGAAACGCCCGCATACGGCTTGAATACGCCCGAAGGCATGGAGATCACCCCTTCCAGGCCGCATTGATCCACGATGATCTTCCGGATCGCCAGATGCGCGTTACTCGTTCCGAATAGCACGCCGTCGGGCACGATCACGCCCGCCCTGCCGCCGTTTTTCAGCAAGCCGTAGATCAATTCGATAAACAGCAGTTCCGTTTTGGTCGTGCTGGTCGTAAAACGCTCATTGATATCACTTTTGTCAATCGAGCCTTTGAATGGCGGATTGGCTAAGATCACGTCGTATTCCGATTTTTCGGTAAACGCCTTCGACATGGTATCGGTGTAAACGCAGCGCGGATTGTCAATGCCGTGCAGCATCAGGTTCATCGCGCCGATACGCACCATCGTGGAATCGAAATCGTATCCCGTGAGCGCGCGGCTTTTCAGGAATTGCATCAGCTTCTTATCCGCGATCTTATCGCCGATCAGGTGGTGCGCCTTTCCGTCTTCGTCGCGTTCAATCAGATCGGGAGTGGTGTTTTCTTCGAGAATCTGTTCGTACGCCGCGACGAGAAAGCCGCCCGTGCCGCAGGCCGGATCGCAAATGCGCTGGCCGATCTTCGGATCGACGAGTTTCGTGATCATGCGAATGATATGCCGCGGGGTGCGGAATTGGCCATTCTTGCCGGAGGTGGTAAGCTGGCTCAGCAAATACTCATACAGATCGCCCTGCACGTCCACGTTTTGTTCCGAAATGTGCATATCGTCGATGATCTTGACCGCTTCCTGCAAGAGCGACGCTTTCGGAATGACAAACACGGCGTCTTCCATGTGCTGTGTGAATGTGCTCGTCTCCCCGCCAACTTCCCGCAGGAAATCGAACACCTTATCGCGCACATGTTTCAGCATCTGATCGCCGGGCAATTGACTCCAGTGCGACCATTTGCATTCTTTATTTCCGTGGAATACTGAGCGGTACGTTTCATTTCTCCGCTTGGCCGCGGCTGCGCGGGCATTGTCCATGTCTTCCAATCTTTTCAGGAAGATCAGATAGGACATTTGTTCGATGGCCGTCAGCGGATTTGATATTCCGCCGGACCAGAATTTGTCCCAGAGGGAATCGATTTTGGATTTTAGTTCAGGGTTTGTGAGCATGGGTTATAATATTTCCTTCAATTTTCTTATTTCATACGGCAGAAGACCAAGTTCAGACAGATTGAGCGTCCTAATCACATCTAACGCGTTCAATTCATTCTGCGATATTTTGGATTTCAATTGCATAAGGGCAGATGACGGAACATCGTATTCCAAAAGAATCGAAAGATTTGATGGAAGAAACTTTCTCTCAAGCTCAGATATGAAATACGTGTAATCTCCTGCTGCATAGCCGTTTAATTCAAAAACATATACTTGCATTTTATGCATGCAATTGAGCAAGCTCGGAAGTTTGAAATCAAACCAATGCTTGGCAATGTGGAAAACTTCACTAACAACCACTTGAATTCGTCGATAATCGTCGGGCTCTTCAGTTTTCCAGAATTGACTATCTATTGCTCTGTTAATTATACCCACAAGAGATTTTTGTTCATAGTACTGCAATGTATAGAGCGTAAGCTGGCGTGGACTGACACGACCAGCTTCTCTTGGTTTCAACAGAAACTGAAAAGCTAGCTCAAGAGTTCGCGCCAACTGATTGAAACTTGGTATTCTATTCCAGTTCAGCAGTTCATCTAAATCGCCAACTTGCGAGTCCATGTAATCAAAAAGACTGGACTGACCTTCAAATGGAAACCCAACATTCGATTTGATTACCTTCTTTAATTCCTCTTCTATTGGCAACCTTTCCATCCGCTGTCTTGCAGAATCTGACAAATCTGCGTCCTCTAATTGAATAAGAAGTTCCAAAGGTGCATTTTGTTGATCAAAAAGCGGTATCTCAAGATCAATTTCCATTTGGGCTGGATCAGGGTAGAATTGCCACACCTTCCCCGTGTAATATATTTTCATTCGCCCCGACCGTCCTACAATATTCTTGTAATCAAAAAAGTCCATCGGTTTGGGGCCCTTTTTCTTGTCGAACAAAACAACATTCTTGGCAACAGTATTAACTCCCTCCATCAAAGTGGATGTGCAGAACAAATACTGTAAGAGCCCATCATTAAACAAATCTACAATTGTACTTCCCAAATGTCTTGGAAGTGAGCCATGATGTACACCCATTCCCTTCTTGAGTCCGTCAGCTAAAAACCATTGAGGATGAATGTTCATTTTTATCCATTCGACTAATTCAGTTATCTCGCCGTCTGGTTCAGGTTGTTCAGCACCTTGCACTCCGTTTAGCGTAGCAGCGTAGGATTGAAGCAATTCGTTAGCCTTATCTGGACTTGAGCAGTAAATCAAGGTAGGCTCATGAAAAGTAGTCAACAATTCAAATAATGCACGTTCTCTTTCGTCCCGTTTCTTGCCAGATTCTATTCTTTGAATGTCAACCGCCACTGTAGAAAAACGAGTGTTGTGGAATAGACAATTGTGTTGTTCCAAAAATATGGGAGATACATCGTGGACATTTGGACCAAGCATGTAGAAATTATGCGTATGCTTCAGCAATTTATACAATGCGTAATTCAAGGATATTGCACGGTCATCCTCTCTTTGCATACTCAGTTTGTAAAACTCATCTATCACAAAGAAATCAATATTTGGCAGATCATTATATTCAACCACTCTTTCCGCAGTCAGTAAAAACAAATTATTCTCCTTTGCGGATTGGGAAGTTGATATAATGATATTGTAATAGTCTGAGTATTTGCGAAGTTTTTTTCGAGTTTCATCTAGAAGGGCCAACGTTGGTTGTATGATCACAATATTTTTGTATTTACGACTCGATACAACTTCTTCAATTAGGAGGCTCTTTCCAAAACTTGTTGGCGCACTTAAGACAACGCTTCGCCTTCCCTCCAGAGCTGTCGATAGGAGTAGTTGTTCTTCATGCAAATAGATGTCTCCCGGCAAGAACTTGGAGTGGTGCGATTCTAGACTGAGAGCTGTAGAGACTGGCAAAACCATTTGTCTATCTTGTAAATAAGTATATAATCCCGATTTTTCAATTAATGATGTCCATAGGTGATGTGTTTGTGTGTTAATTGACTCCCACGCATCTAAAGCGCGGATTATTAACTCTCGCCCAGATTCTTGGGTTTCAGCGTTCGATAGAATGCGGTTGCAGCTTTCCGCGGCATCGAAACTCGTAGCAAAATCAATTTCATGCCCGGAAGAAAATAATTCCCTGATCTGAACATATGTTAGTAAGTTCATATTTGCTGCATACTCCTTAAGCGCTCATCAAGGGTTGTCACAAGCTGCTCTTTTGATGGAATTGGTAATAGCATTAGGATTACATCAATATCTGTTTCAATATGCCCTTCGTCAAATTTAGTTTTCAATTTTCTACATTCACTCACGAATGTATCAATGTAATCTTGACTCTCAGAAGTATGATTGTCAAAAATTGGGCTTGTGTATGTGCAAACCATCGGTAAACAAATTCGTTGAACAATTGCATCCAAAGTTTGATGCTCGTGTAATAACAGAATCCATTTATCACGATCTGGAAATTCAATAGGCACCTTTGTTGATATTAGGCTGAATTCTCTACGTAGATAGTCCTCTTTCAAATGATTTTCGAGATCTCCAAGCAGGGATGCAATACCAGCAGCGCCGTCAGTATAGATTTTCGATTCCCCCAACCACATTGTTGCATTTTCAGCAACTACGTGAACGCCATCAAAACCGTGCACGGTTGAATTATCTGAATCCTTAAAGTAGATTTTGGATATTAATGGTATTGTGCCACAGAAATCTCTCAATAATAGATGCAGTATTAGTTCCCCAAATTCACCGCGCCTTCCGTATTTGTCTGTAGTGTAGACCCTCTTAGCGGCTTCTCTTAGACGATTAACTATCTTTGTCTGGTCAACAGTGGCTCCCTGATGTAATCCGAAAACAAACTCCGGAATGACGCTGCAAATGACGTCCACAAGAGGTTTAAGGCGAAATACATTTTGATCAAAACCCACATGATATGCGCGAAGCTCGGCTTCAGATATTTGTTCTCTCATTACCAAGTGAGAACTAAATGGAGGAGGTGGCAATTCCTCATGTTCGTCAGTAGATGGCAATCCTTCAAGTGCGTCGTCTATCGGTTTCATCTCATGTTTTTTCCTTATGAGTCAAATATTCTCGCAGTCTGATTGTATTGCACCAGCTCCCAATGCTCCTATTGAACATTTGGTATGCAATTCTTGAGGGCGACCAATTCATCAGTCGAGCACCAATGACACACTGTCTTGGGTTGCTGGAACAAATCAGTTGTTCCGATTCATTTGGTATTTCAATTGGAGTGATTTCTACTAACGCCTCCTCTACTGATAACAATCCGGCATTTACTAATGCTGCCAATTGAATCGGATGATCATAATCTCCTCTTCCACGACCAACGACTCCGACAAAATGTCCTCCACAAATAGCCACAATATCAAGATAAGCCCTCAAAACAGATGTGCCAACAATATTTCCAACTCGAATGTCGCGAACTGTACACCAGTGTTCCCACACCCTACCGCCGTCCTTTGGAGATTCAACGTCGTGCTCATAATCCTGGCGCAAGTTATTGTTGAATTTGTCCGCCGTATCCCGTACTGATCGCGCAGAAATGTGACCAAGAGAGGTGCCTTCAACAAAACCTAACATTGTTGGACCATCAAGAAGAGCCTTTCCTTCACTCGAATTCAAAGGAAATGTCGTGACATTCTCCCTTGAACATTCGACTGTAACTGTTGCCGTATAGATATCTATTACAGGGAGATGTGAAATCTCAACCCACAATAGTTCTCCGGATGGCCTACGAAAAACTGCGCAAGCTGCAGCCAAATGACAAAGAATATGCCAAGCCCCATAATCAAAATCACCTG
The DNA here is from genome assembly GCA_016787925.1 of bacterium. Classification (GTDB taxonomy): domain Bacteria; phylum CLD3; class CLD3; order SB21; family SB21; genus SB21. Next base: position 35,266 of record JAEUSK010000205.1, read on the forward strand.
GATCGCCAGGTCCGAGGGCATTATTTACGATGGCCTTGTCTAAGAATAGCTCCCGCAACTTTTCAAGGTTGTGTGAATTAGAGATAACATTGCCTTCTTTAGTAATCTCGAACTCGTATGTTCCACGTATTGAACTGCTCATTGTACACCTGGAAGAAGTTGAGAAACAAGCTCTGATCTTACAGTTCCTCCTCGATCGGTAACACTTCCGCACGCTGCACTTCTAACGCAAATGACGTCCACTCCTGTTTGCCACAGTTTCTTTATTTGGGTTAGTTTAATTGAGCCAGCTATCCACGCTTCTAGCTTTGCTTTATGGCAATTATCAACAAAACTCTTAATCTTTCTTACGTCCACATAATCCAATAAATCCTTATGTATTTCTTTATTATAGGTATCAATCAGAATACCATCAATCTTATCAAAGTTAGCTAACCATGCAACCTGAATGAATGGATCGAATGACTTTCTTAGAGCCGTATCAACAAAAAACGCCGGAATTACCTTGCTTCTCGGATACCAGTGTTTTATTGTTCTGCTCACTCGATCAGTGAGCATTTCTACCTTGTCTCTGTTCAAACCGGCCATACCAATCTTGATTATATCCGCTCCTGCTGTTGCGACTCCAAGTCCCATTTGGCAAGCCGTCTTCCTGTTTAACTGTTTCTCGCCTATATTTGTTGAAACAGTTATCCCCTTATGCTTCAAAGCCAGACTCTTAATAGTCGCGATATTTAGAGGATATACTTTCCCCAGCGCTGATTCGGGGTATTCAGCGTCTACAATCCTGGCGCCCCCTACAATTGCCACCAAAGCTTCTTTTGGCCCACGAACACTAACTAATAATTTCTGCATTATTCTCTCCTCACTTTCGTCCGATGAGTGATATAAATTTACTATTAAGCATGTCCTCAATTGCGTCTAGTTCAGATTTTTGACTAAATTGTAAAAGCTTTATCAAATCATTGTCGTCAAATGAAATAATATGTTTTTCATCGTCCAATCGATCTTGGCACTGCTTCAAAGCAACCTTCGGATTACCATCTCGATATACCAAAAAGCCAAAAAGACCAAACGTTTTGTTGAGCCTGCCGCCAATTTGATCAAACTCCGGATTTCCGAGTTTGGCAGTGTAGTTCTTGCATTCTATTGGTATATATCCACATTTTATTTGATGTTTGCTTGACAGTTCTTCAAAAAAACCCTTACTCGCAGAGTTGATTGCAACCAGATCTATTCTCTTTCTTCCTTCATTTAGAGTTTCTTCGAACTTTATCTTTGAAAATTGATTGGCGAAAATCTTCGAGAAAATCAGGTGAACCAACTTCTGATATTCCAGTGCTTGCTTCTTTCCAGGTTTGATAGCTTTCAATCTATTTATATATAAACTCTCTGAGGCCAGTTTTTCTGACTCTGGTTCTTGAAGCCCCCGCCTAGGGCTTCGTTTCACTGATTTTGGTTTGACCTGATCTGGTTTTGGTACACCTCGTTTGATGTTCAAACACTTTTGAATTAACGAGGGATGAAGAACTTGTTTTAGAACATTGGTTTCTACTTTCCGATAAAGTCGAGCTTGGTTGTGTGATACTGGAAAAGATTTTTCAAGAACAAAGCCACAGCTAAGTAGCATTTGATCAATCTCATGCGTTGAGAACTCCCTGTAAAACGATTTGAACTTACTATTCTTTCCAATGTAGTAACCGTCACCTAATACATTGGCAGTCGTGCAGCGTTTGTTCTGATCGTAATCTCCGTATTGAGTATACCAGAGTAGATATCCGTCTTCCTTTATTTTCTGATAGCAATATTGAAGTACCAATAGCCTCTCTGCTGGAACGGGCATGATATTCAAGACATTGATCAACAACGCTAAGTCAAATTTTGCAGTTGATTGTATGAATTGATCAGGAAAGACTAATTCTTTAAATTGAGACTTGAACCCATTTGCTTTCTCTAAAAGTCGTTGCCCCTGGTTCGATTCTTTTGACAATTTTTCGAACTCAACAGCGGTCACCTTGTGCTTTTTCTGTAACAAGTAGATTGTATTTCGAAGCTTGCCCGCACCAAAGTCCAAAACAGTATTTGTTTGTTTTCCTTGTGACTTCAAATATTCAATGCTTTCATTTAGAATACGGCTAAGTGTCTTTCCTGGGTCTTCGAATGAAGGCGCGGATGTCGTTACATCTACAACTATCTCTTTGAGCATTTCACTGCTTGTCTTAGCCGTGTCAGTCGGAATACGAAACTGATAAATAGGGCTTTTCCACAATTCTTTAGTGTTCATATTATTCTCTAGATTACTTAATTAAACTACGGGCAACTTCCTCTCTATTTCTAAAATAGTTTATCCCATCTAATAAGTATGAATTCACGGACGGGACCCAAACAGAGCTACCTACTCTGGTCAGTTAACTAATATCTTCTTCAGTACTGGAATAGGGACTTGAATGACATATCACCTTATAATATGGCTCAGCAGATTGCTGGAAATGTGAACGTTTTTCTGTAATTAATTCATCGAAATTGATCTGTCTTTCAAACGCCAAGTTAAGCTCATCGCCATCTATGAATAATATCATTTTCTCATTACGTTTACCCTTTGCCCAGGCAACCGCACTTGTTGTAAAACCGGACATAGAAATTAGCAGCCCAGCAACGCTAACGGTATCTAACTTGTTAAAAAACATTCCGACGGCGTTTTTATCAAGTGGATCCTTTTCCCATTTGCACTCAAATCGATAACCTAAGTTATTATGTTCGAAGTATCCATCAATTTGATCTTGATATGACTCAGGATTGGTTTGATATAAATTGCGGTAAGAGGGTTTTACAATCGAAATTGTCAGAGCCAGCAATTGATAAAAAAGCCTCTCAAGTTCAAACCCTCTCCTATTCTCGTCATTATCCAAAGATTGCAACTGTTTGAATTTATCGCGCAGTTGTTTGAACTTTATCATCCCGACTATCTGATGCGTTTGTTCGTTGTATGACATTGCATTCGCTTTGAGTTTCTTGCTTGGTCTTAACGATGGCTTCATCTGATAGAGAATCTCTAAAGTTGATCTCCACGAAGTAAAGCGCCTATCTGAATGGCTTCCGGCATCATTAAGAAGTTTTTTTGCTTCGTCCAAGGAAGACTCGTCAGATTTCGACTCAATAAGAAATCTAGCTAAGTTAGTCTGGCATATTGCATCCTTACCTCCACCAAGCTTCAATGCGTACCTATACAACATTTCTGCAGTGTGTGGTTCGTCTAAAAATGTACTAACATAATTACCAAGTTGGGTCCAAGCACCGGGCATATTTATACCTAATAAAAATCCTTGCAATGCTATGTCGTCAAATGCTTCTTGACCGATTTCACCTAATTTTGACCAATCAATCGAGATCCCATCCTTTGATAGTAAATCCAACACCATTCTTCCTGATTCAACTCCTTCGACGACCGACTTCAGAAAAGCCAAATCGATAAAAGCTCTTGCATTTTGAATCCCTGAATCAATTGCCCTTTGTAAAAGCTCAATAGCTTGTGTCAAATGATAACGGGTTATTTGCTCAGGATACTTCTGGTAATAAATCGCCAACGCAGCTTCAGCATAAACATCAGCGGACCTTAAGATTCCTCGAATATCAGAATAACCAGTGATTGGAAAAGATTTGCATGCCTGTAAAGGCTGGAATGTCAAACGATAGAATCGCGCTAGCTGTAGCTTCGCAGATTCAAGTTGTAACACAGATGGGCGAGTCAAATAGAATTCG
>JAEUSK010000237.1 GCA_016787925.1 bacterium
GCAATGGCGCCGCATTTCCAGAAACAAATATCACAATAGGTCGGAATTTTTTGAATACCCGATGTGACGGAGCTTTTGTCGATAGCTTGTACGAGCGAATTTGCGATCATTCCCGACGCAGCAGCAGCTATCGCCGTGCCCCCGCCGATCTTCAAAAATTTTCTTCGTGATAAGGAGTTCATATTTTTATCTGATAGTAAAACCTGTAAGGTTTAGTAAACCTTACAGGTTTTTATTTTTAAATTAAAACGAATAACCTACTTCAAACTCCATCTGGCTCATTTTTAATTTGATCGTCTGTTGATTCGGCATTTCCATTACATTTGGCCCGCTGATTTCTTTGGAGAACCCGAACATAGCGGCAAAATGGATCTCGTGTTTGTTTGCCAACGCTTTTGAAAAACCGAACGTAGCGTGTTGCTCGATCACGCCGGGCGCCAGGATATTAAACATCATTTCTTCCTTTGGAATCGGCTGTTTACCGTAGGAATAACCCATTCTCCAGGCCCAGCCTTCGCCTTTCAGCCATTGCGCTCCAACTTTGTAGATCATCATGTCGTTCCATCCGAAACCGGCGCCTTTGTTGTCCCCTAAGAAAATGCCGGTCTGAAAATTAGCAGGGTTCATTGGGTTTCCAACCGACTTTACGCCGCTGTAGAAAATCTGCTGAACATCCGCCGTCAATGTCAGGTCTTCATTTGCTTTGAAGGCTACGCCGGCTGTCCAATTGGCCGGAATGTCAAAATCGCCTTGTTCCGCAAATAGGCCGGCATAATCTTTAAATTCGCTCATATAAATTTTAGATTGGAACGATGCACCCAGTGAAAGATTTTCCATAAGTTTTCCATAATAACCTACACGCACACCGTAACCGGTCGAATTATCCGAACCGTTGTTGGTCAATTTCGTGTTATCACGCGAGAAGTTGCCGAAATTGTTTAAACCTTTGGCCTCGAACATTTGATAAGCGAAAATTCCGGTAATGCCGAGTGAATGATTTTCATTTATCTTGCGCGCATAAGTTAAGCTCAAGAATAATTGAGATAAATTCACACCGGTTTTGGAGGAATTGGGATCATAAAAAGTTGCAGTATTGTAGTCGGTGTTCATTCCGCCGTTACCGAATAGGGCAATGTTAAATGTATTGTCGCCGTATGTGCGGTTGATTCCTAATGAAGGAATAAAAAAGTATTTTGATTTGCTCTTAACCGTTCCGGGCGTTAATCCAAAAGTATTGGGCTGCATAGAAGGATTTCCCACCACGGTATACTGACGATTAGGATTAAATAATGCCAATCCGAAATCATAACTGTTTCCAAGAAATGCCACGCCGGCAGGATTGGTCACAACCGACATACTGTTCAGCGGAAATGCGACACCCGTTCCACCCATGGCTTTATGCTTCGTTCCATACCCATGTGAAAAATAACCGTCGGTTGCCATAACCGAACTAGTTATCATCAATAAAAACAGTAAAGCAGTTGCGTTTTGTGTTAATTTTTTCATAGAACTACTTCCTACCTCCGTTATGTTTGAATGACCAGATGCCTTTATAATTGCATCCGCTAAATAGCTAAGTGATTATTTAGTAATATATTAACCGCACTTTGATACTTTTTTCACTTACATTATAATAAATTAACATCCGCAAAACAATGACGTACGTCATGTTTTTACCTAAATATTATCAGGTTTTGATGCGATAAAAAAAGCGTAGATAGAAACGGTTGGATGTATTGATTTTTGTTACACGAACACTAACAAAAAGAGAGACAAACTTAATGAAAGATTTGAATCAATATTAAGGTTAGAAATATTTCTTTCTGTTCAATCAATCTGTTTCTGAGTGATTAAGCGAATCATGACTTGGTGCATAAAACCTCAACTTCAGAATCGGTAGGCAAAGCTTACTCCTCCCGTTTTTCTTAGCGGATCGTACAACGGAGAAAAGGACAACCCATGTTTCTTGTTATACTCACGAGCTGAGGTCGGGGCCTTTACTATGTCCCATACAGCTGAGATTCCGATAACAGCTAAACCAGCATAAAATAGAGTTTCGCCATCATGCCCATAATCATAATCTCCCTCATCATTCAATGTTTCATTACCGCTGCTAAAATACACAAGAATGCCAGCCACAGACATAATCGCTCCAGCGCCACGTAATAGTATTCCATTGATTCCTCGCTTTGTACCTCCTGCGTAGAAATTACCAATAGACGGGCCTATTAAAGATCCAGCCGCTACCAATACTAAATCTTCTTTATTAATACCGATCAGAATGGGTATCATCGTGCTTCCAACCGATAACAAAAAAGCATTTGAGGGACTTTTGGGACGATTCATTTGTTGGATCGGCATAACGTTCTGATCCTTTTTTGGTTGAATCACAACCGATACGGTCGAGTCTTGTGAATAAATATGAGTCAGACTGGTCAGCGAGAACAAGGTGATAAACACGAGATAATTTTTCATTACTGCATCCTCATAAGATTCATAACAATATCTATTCATGACACTCCAATAAGTATGCCAGATTGCAGACAGAGGTATGTATTGAAAAAATGAGATTTGTGCGGAATGTAAATTATGAAATCGTGAATCAGATTCACACATGCAAGGTATTAATTGCGGATATTACAAGTTAGGAGAGCTGGAAGTTATTCGATCTCCATCCATCGGTGAACGGGCGAAGATTTCTTTGAATCAAAATTATTGTGGCAATACTCGTTGGAATGAGGATTGTAAGAATAACCTTCTTTCCATTTCTCAAAATTGGTAACTACTTCCTGTAATGCATGAACAATATACTTCACTTCCTCATTGGTCATGATCGGATGAATTGACAAACGTATCCATCCCGGTTTTTCCGACATGTCGCCGTGATCGATTTTTTCCGTAATTTTTTTCGATACATCCTGCGGAATGTGAAGCAGATAATGCCCGTACGTTCCGGCGCATGAACATCCGCCGCGGGTCTGAATACCAAAATAATCGTTTAGCAATTTCACCCCGAGATTATAATGCAATCCGTCGATATAAAACGAAACAACAGCCAGCCGGTTTGTTGTTTGAGCGGCAAGAATATTCAGCTTATCAATCTTAGGTAGTTCTTTGAATAAGATATCCACGATTTCTTCTTCGCGCTGTCTCATCGGCTCAACGCCCATTTTTTCTTTTAACCTTACGCACAATGCGGCCTTGATCGTCTGCAAAAAAGGAGGCGTGCCGCCGTCTTCACGTGCTTCTATATTATCCAGAAATTTATGGCCGCCCCACGGATTAGTCCAGTCTACTGTTCCGCCGCCCGGCTGATCAGGAATTTTGTTAGTGTATAACTTCGAATCAAAGATCAATACTCCGGGCGTACCGGGGCCGCCCAGAAATTTATGCGGAGAAAAATAAATTGCATCGAGTTTTTCCAAAGGATCTTCAGGATGCATATCGATCTTGACATAAGGAGCGGAACAAGCAAAATCGACAAAACATAAACCGCCGGCCTGGTGCATGATTCGTGCAATTTTATAATAAGGTGTTTGAATTCCCGTAACATTAGAGCACGCCGTGACAGAGGCGATCTTCGTTTTCCTTTTTACGTACTTCTTAAGAATATTCTGAAGATAATCTAAATCGACTGCGCCGCTATCATCCGGCGGAATACATTCCACATCGGCAATGGTTTCCAGCCAGGAGGTGTGATTGGAATGATGCTCCATGTGCGTTACAAACACCACCGGTTTCTCTTCGTCCGGAATTTGAACGTACTTGGACATCTGCTCCGGCACGCGCAGGCCAAGCATACGTTGGAATTTGGCAATAACACCGGTCATGCCCGAACCCTGTGTAATGATGACATCATTAACTCCGGCATTCACGTGCTTTTTGATGATCTCATGCGCGGCATGATATGCTTCAGTCATGTACGTACCGGTCAC
>JAEUSK010000002.1 GCA_016787925.1 bacterium
GTCTCACTGCGCGGCAATAAGCGGTTTCAGAAATTAGTAAGCAGTAATCTTTGAGTCCACGTATGGTAGCCGCAAGCTTTAGCTTGCGTGCAAGTGTAAGAAACGTAAAATGACACAGATCAAAGAGAAAAAACACAGACTCCCAAGCGATCTTTATGTGGGTTATGTTAGGGTCGCAGTCACGGCGTGCATTAAGAACAGACTTCCGGTTTTCGTCAACTCTAATGTTGTGGATTACTTTTCCGACACGCTTATATCCGAAGCAACTGATAACAATTGCGATACGCTTATTTATCTTTTCATGCCCGATCATCTTCATGTTATTCTCAAGGGTAAAACCCATGATGCCGAACCGCTAAAAGCCATGAATCGTTTCAAACAAAAAACTGGATTCTGGTTTTCGAAGAACGATTCAAAAAGCGGGTGGCAGAAAAATTATTACGATCACCTAATCAGAAATGAAGAAGGTGTTCTGAAACATATAAGATATGTTTTGAATAACCCTGTTCGAAGAGGTATTGTTGCCGATTGGTTTGATTACCCCTACAAGGGATCAACAAGTCTCGATTTGAATAAAGAAATATTTCAAATAATAAATTCGCAGGCTGAAGCCTGCGCCTACCAATACGATTCGGGCGCATCATGATCGGACAAACCATCTCACATTACAAGATTGTTGAAAAACTCGGCGAAGGCGGGATGGGCGTGGTGTATAAAGCGCATGATACGCAATTGGACCGCTTTGTTGCTTTGAAATTTCTTCCGTATTACCTCAATTCAGATCCGGTTGAAAAAGAACGATTCTACCACGAAGCCCGCGCCACATCCGCACTTAATCATCCTAATATCACGACGATTTACGAGATCGCTGAACACGACGGGCAATTGTACATTGCCTTGGAATTCGTTGAGGGATCGACGCTGAAACAGCTGGTCAAACTTGAAATTCCGTCGACCAAAACGATGCTGGACATTGCGATCCAAGCCTGCGACGGTATAGCGACCGCTCATGAAAAAAGCATCGTTCACCGCGATATCAAATCTGACAACATCATGGTCACCCCCAAGGGCCAAGTCAAGGTCATGGATTTCGGTTTAGCGAAAGTGAAGGGAGCTGTAAAACTGACTAATGCCGGGTCCACGGTCGGCACGGCAGCGTATATGTCTCCTGATCAAGCGCTTGCCGGAGACGTGTATAACCGATCCGATATTTTTTCGTTCGGTGTAGTGTTGTATGAACTGCTCACTGCTCACCTGCCCTTTCGCGGGGAACATCAGGCCGCAATAACTTATTCACTGATCCATGAAGAACCGCAGCCTCTGGCGCGTTTTAATCACGCAATTTCACCGGAGATGGAGCGTATCGTCCTGAAAGCGCTTGAAAAAGACAAGACGGAGCGGTACCAACATATTGAAGACATGCAGGCCGATCTCAGGAAAGAAATGAAAAATATTGAATACGCTCGAACGGGCTACGTCAGAGCCGATGCAGCTTCGCCGGATGCAAAAAGAAATATTATAAAAAAGCGGCTCAAGTATACGATCCCCGCAGGCATTACCATCATTATTATTGCGGCTTTAGTTTTTAATCCATTCAGCGTGCAGATCAATACGCAGAAAACCCAGGCCGCAGAAAAGAACTCGCTGGCCGTCATGTACTTCCAAAACATTGCGGACCCCGAAGATAAAAATCATACCGGTGACATGCTGGCCGATCTTTTGATTACTTCCCTCTCTCAGACGAAAGATCTCGAGGTTGTGAGCCGGGAACGATTGTACGATATTCAAAAAGAATTTAAGGCCGACTCAAGAATCATTGCGCCGGATATGGCAACCAAAGTGGCGCAGCGCGCCGGCGTGGCCACGATGCTTCTCGGATCCATTCTGCAGCACGAGCCCACTCTCGCTGTGACAGCGCGAATCATAGATGTTCAAAGCGGAAAAATCCTCAGTTCCGTTCGCGTGATCGGATACTCCTCGAAACAAATTTTTGCGCTGGTGGATACGCTTGCGCTGCTCATAAGAAATGACCTCCGCATCGCCGATGGGTTGCCCGATGAGAAAAAATCGGTTGCAACGGTGACCACCAATTCCATAGAGGCCTACCGGTCGTATATCGAGGGCGTTGATCTCAACGGGAAATTTCTTAACGAAGAAGCGTATGTTGCTTTCAAAAAGGCGATAGAACTCGACACGAATTTTGCAATGGCGTATTATGCGCTGGCAACTGCCAGAGGAAATGTAAGCAACATGGAACGCGGTGCCTCTTTGCGAAAAGCGTATGCTCTCAGCGGCAGACTCCCGGAACGCGAACGACTGATTATTCAGAATACCTAT
>JAEUSK010000021.1 GCA_016787925.1 bacterium
TTATGTTAGGTTAACAGCATTTATCCAGTTTCTTAAAAAGTTTAGTCAGTAGTTTATCAAATCCTTCGACTGCTTTGGTATTAATGCAATAGCAGGAGGTTACGCCTTCGATCGTTCCCTGAATCAAACCCGCATTTTTTAGTTCTTTCAGGTGCTGCGATACGGTGGCCTGCGCCAGCGGGATCACGTCGACGATTTCGCCGCAAATACACACGTTCTGTTCCGCCAGCTTTTTCATGATGGCAATACGGGCCGGGTGGGCCAGAGCTTTGGCAAATGCCGCCAGCTTAATGTCTTCCGTGTCAAATGCATCTTTTTTTTGCGCCGCCATGGCATGACCTTTCTTTATTGTATATCGTAAATATACGATATATTAATTGATAAGTTTCATTTTGTCAAGAATTATTTTTCAAAAAACATTTATTCTTACAAAAAATCGTGTATTTTGGTGTGGGTAAGGTAATTTTACTTAACACAGGCGAAAGGAGCGGTCATGGCAAAGGGAACCGTAACACAATTTTTGGACCATCATTACCGGCATTTTAATGCGGCAGCATTGGTTGATGCCGCCAAAGGATACAAACGCCATTTAGATAATGGCGGCAAATTCTTCATGACCTTGGCCGGAGCGATGAGTACGGCGGAACTGGGCCTATCTCTTGCAGAAATGATCAGGCAGGATAAAGTTCATGCCATTACTTGTACAGGTGCGAACCTTGAAGAAGATATATTTAATTTAGTGGCGCACGACTACTATGAACGTGTTCCGCATTACCGCGACCTGACTCCGCAGGATGAAGCGGGTTTGTTATCGCGGCACATGAACCGGGTCACGGACACGTGTATTCCGGAGATGGAAGCTATGCGACGTATCGAGGTTGCCGTTCTGGAGGAGTGGGTTAACGCAGAAAAAAAGGGGCAAAAATTCTTCCCGCATGAATTTATGTACAAAATACTACAAAGCGGTAAATTGAAACCACATTATCAAATCGATCCTAAGGATAGTTGGATGGTGGCCGCGGCGGAAAAAAATCTGCCGATGTTCGTTCCCGGATGGGAGGACGCAACGCTTGGTAATATGTATGCCGGACACTGTATCAGCGGAGACGTTCAAAACGTTCACACCGTTCGCACCGGCATTGAATACATGATGTCATTGACGGAATACTATACCGAAACAACAAAAAAATCCTCGTTAGGATTCTTTCAGATCGGCGGCGGCATCGCGGGTGATTTTCCGATCTGCGTTGTTCCGATGCTGCATCAGGATCTTCAGAGGGAAGAAGTGCCGCTCTGGGCATATTTCTGTCAGATCAGCGATTCGACGACGAGTTACGGTTCCTACTCCGGCGCCGTCCCTAATGAAAAGATAACATGGGGAAAACTTGGCGTGGACACGCCAAAATTTATCATTGAATCCGACGCAACGATCGTTGCGCCGCTTATTTTTGCATATGTATTGGGCTGGTAGAGAAATGGCGGATTAGCCTAAAATAGCGAGTAATATACCTGCGGCGATTGCCGTTCCGATCACACCGGCAACATTCGGCCCCATGGCATGCATGAGCAGGTAATTATGCGGATTACTTTCCTGGCCGACGTTGTGTGATACGCGCGCCGCCATAGGAACAGCGGATACGCCGGCCGAACCGATCAGGGGATTCACTTTACCGCCGGTGAGACGGTACATTAATTTTCCGAACAAGAGTCCGCCGATTGTTGAAAAACTAAAAGCAACGATACCAAGCGATAATATCTTCAATGTGTCGATCCGCAGAAATACTTCCGCGCTCATGGTGATTCCAACGCAGGTTCCAAGAAAAAATGTAATAATATTGATCAGTTCATTTTGAGCCATATTGGTCAATCGCTCCACGACGCCGCTTTCCCGGAGTAAATTTCCGCCCATCAGCATAGCAAGGAGCGGCGCGGCGGGAGGAACAATTAATACTCCTACGATAGTTACGGCCAATGGAAATATGACGCGGATCTTTTTTGATACCGGCCGCGGCGTTTCCATTACGACGAGCCGTTCTTTCTCCGTTGTCATATAACGCATGATTGGAGGTTGTATCAAAGGTACGAGCGCCATGTAGGAGTATGCGGACACGGCGATAGGCCCGAGCAGATGCGGCGCCAGTTTTAAAGAGAGGTAAATAGCCGTTGGTCCGTCAGCGCCGCCGATAATTCCAATGGCCGCGGCTTCTTTCAAATCAAAACCGAGTATTACAGCCATCATCAATGCCATAAAAACGCCGAATTGAGCGGCGGCTCCCAGAATAAATGTTTTCGGATTTGCAAGCAAAGGGCCAAAATCCGTCATAGCGCCGATTCCCAAAAATATTAGCGGCGGAAAAATCTCTAACTCGATGCCTTTGGATAAATAGTAGTATAATCCGCCAATCTCAGAACCTGTAGGTTCATTCATTAATCCGCTTCCAGGAAGATTGGCCAAAAAAGCGCCAAGTCCGATGGGCAGCAGCAAAAGCGGTTCAAATCCGCGCTTGATAGCGAGATAGATCAGCAGAACGGCGATGGCGAGCATTACCGCATTACCCCAGGTCAGCGACCAGAAACCCATTCCGTGAATAAATTTTTCCAGGTTTTCTAACATCGTTTATTCGAATGTGATCAAAATTTGCCCTGCCGTAATGGTCTCGGAAACTTTGACGTGAATGGTTTTTATTTTGCCGTCCTGAGGAGAGGCAATGTTGGTCTTCATCTTCATCGCCTCGACGGTGAATAAAACATCGTTGGACTTAACGGCGTCATTCTCTTTTACCGGGATGCTCAGGATTACGCCGTTAATCGGAGATGTTAGCGTCTTTTTTGTGGCAGCGGATATCTTCGTTTTTTTCGGCAGAGGGGTGTTCACCGGCGATACATAACTATTGATAGTTGGAACGGGGGAACGATAAATTTGCGGATTCTCGATCGCATCGTCGTCATGAACCACTTCCACTTCCACTTCATAACGCTTGCCGTTCACGGTGATCATCAGTCGTTTCATATTTATTTCCTTTTACGTATGGGGCGAGAGGCCATAATATTGAGCCGTCCGGTGACAGCCCATGCGTCCTCGCCTCTATTGTCAAGAAAGCGGATTTTTCGAATTGTAACGGGTTTCCTCAGGACAGTGAAAACGGCTGCAGAGATAACCGCCGCCAGTTCATCGTGAACTTCTTCCGGCTTAACTTCCACTTTTTTTGCATACCAGCGAATGCGTAATGCGTTGACCTTTTCGTCCGCCGATTTTATAAGCCAGATCATGAGCGCCAGTCCGCTCAATGAGACAAAAACTGCAGTCATGCCCGCGACGAGCAATAAGGAAGCTTCTAATAATTTTTCGGTCATAATCGCTTCGGGTTATTCCTGATCACAATGGAATTAATCCGTGTTTTTTCTGCGGGCGCAGGTCGCGCTTATTGCGCAGCGATTCCAGCGCCACGGATAAATATCCGCGGGTTTGTTTCGGTTCGATCACGGAATCTACTAATCCCTTTGAAGCCGCGGCGTACGGCGTACTAAATTCTTCTCTGTATTCTTTGATCAATTCTTTTCTTTTTTCTTTCGGATCGGCGGCCGCTTTGATTTCATTCTTATAAAGAACGCCGACCGCTCCTTCCGCGCCCATAACGGCAATTTCCGCCGTTGGCCAAGCCACCACACGGTCTGCGCCGAGACTTTTGGCACACATAGCAAGATACGCTCCGCCGTAGGCTTTGCGAACGACGATTGAGATCTTCGGAACGGTCGCGGCAGAAAATGAAAATAACATTTTTGCGCCGTGGCGTATAATGCCGCCGAATTCCTGCTCCACGCCGGGCAAGAAACCCGGTACGTCTACAAAAGACACCAACGGAATATTAAATGCATTGCAGAAACGGACAAATCGGGAAGCCTTGTCCGATGCGTCAATATCAATGGCGCCGAATTTCTCAATCGGCTGGTTTGCGACAATTCCTGCTACACGGCCATTGATACGCGCAAACGAACAAATAATATTTTTGGCATAGTGGCTGTGCACTTCAAACAGCGATCCGGAATCAAACACGCTTCGCAAAATATCGTACATATCATACGGCTCACGCGAGTCGTCAGGCACGACATAATTTAACGCTTCGTCTTCGATCATGAGAAGGCTGTCGGTTGGTAATGACGGCGGGTCTTCCGTGTTATTTGCCGGTAAATAACTTAATAGCGTATGCGCAATGTGAATGGCTTCCTGGTCATTCGCGGCGATAAAATGAACGTTACCGCTTTGAGACGCTTGGGCCGCCGCGCCGCCGAGTTCCTCGGCAGAAATAATCTCACCCGTTGCGGCCTTGATAACTTCCGGGCCGGCGATGAACATCTGCCCGGTATCCTTGACCATAATGATAAAATCCATCAATGCCGGCGAATACGCCGCGCCGCCCGCGCAGGGACCGGCAATAATAGCAATCTGGGGCACAACGCCGGAGAGCAGTGTATTGTAGTAAAAAATTCTTCCGTATCCGCGCAGAGAATCCACGCCTTCCTGAATTCGCGCGCCGCCGCTGTCATTAATGGAAATATACGGAGCGCCGGCTTTCAGGGCCATATCCATGATTTCGCATATTTTCCACGCGTGAGTGCCTCCGACACTTCCGCCCATGACCATAAAATCCTGCGATGAAGCATACGCCAGTCTTCCTCCAATGGCGCCTAATCCCGTTACTACCCCGTCGGCCGGCAGATCTCTTTTATCCAGGCCGAATGCATGGGACTGATGCTCTGCAAATCGGTACAGTTCATCGTAAAATCCCTGATCATACAAAAGCTGCAGGCGTTCACGCGCAGTCAGTTTGCCTAGACTATGCTGCGTATCAATCCGATCAATTCCGCCGCTGAGTTGTATATGTTCGTTTTTTGATTTTAGAAGCGCTAATTTCTTCTTTACGGTTGGCATTTTAATATTCCTTTTTATCACGAATGGCGGAATCAAGGTAATCATCTTCCGTTACAAAAAAAATGACATTAATCAGGTTTAAATAATTTGTAAACCTCATTATATTAAATAGTTATGATATTTTGAGCGAAATCAATTCAATAAAATATTTGGTACAGCTCTATCTGTTACGCATGACAAATTTTTGATTTAGCTTAATCCATAAACGTGGATATGAATGAAGGAAATTCTTGATTCAAATCCTCAGGCTTTATACATTCGTTTTATAAAGACAAAGCGGATTGTTCAAATGGATTCCACTCAAGAGACTATTGATTTTTTGAAAGCGATTGGGCCTTTTCTTGCGGTTCTCGCCCCGCTCATTGTCATATGGATTCAAAAAAAAGATAAACTGCAAAAGACCAAATATTTTGTAGAACTGGTAAAATCTTGGGAGGAATTAAAACAGATCAAAATTCAGCTGGAGTCTGAGCATTCATCTCCTATAGTTTTAGAAAAAGTGAATTCCCTTCTCAGAGAAGTGGATAGTGAGATCAACAGCACATCGGAGCGGTCCAACATTACGGTTTTTATGAGCATTGTATTCGTTGAATCGGTGATACTTGGAATTTTATTTTCATCATTGTCCGATTATTTTAATGCAGTATTTGTCGGATCTTCCAGAGATTCGGGGCTGTTGTTTCTCGAAGGCATATTCAGATCGACGACGGCGCGGTTTGCCTTGCTAATGGTCTTTGTAAGTATTTCGATTTTCCTGACGATTATCAGCACTAAAAAGATGGTGAATAGAATTCAAAAAACGCATATTCGAAATTTAACTTTATTGGCCGTGTTTAATGTTTTGCTGATTTCGGTTACAATTGTTATCAGTCTAATTCTGACACTGCTCGATCCTATTAGTCCTTATTGGTAAATCAAGGAGACTGTATGAAATTTGCGGCGCTCACCTGTGTTTTTATTTTGTTAAGTTCGTGCAGCCAATCAGATAAAAAGGATACAAATCTGGCTGAAGTAAAGACGGCTGTCAGCGAAGGCAATGCCGCATACGTCCGCGCCAATGAAAAGGGCGATGCCGCCATGTTTGCAAAACTATTTACCGACGACGGTATGATAGTTCACCCGAACGTGGAACCGATCCGCGGTAAAGAACACATAAAAGCGGAAGTTGCTCGCATCATGAGCAAGTCGAAATTTACAGACTGGGAGATTAATAGCCTGTCATTTTCGGTCAGCGGAAATCAGGCGTATGAATTGGTTCATTACGAGTTCACTCTCCATCCGGAAGGCAAGAACCCTATTGCCCTTTCCGGAAAATATCTGATGATTTGGAAGCAACAATCGGACGGATCATGGAAAATTCAACTTCAAATGGCACAGCCCAACGATTGAAGTTTTCTCGTGCTGCCTGCTTTTTTTTGAGAAAAAACGAAACAAATCCACTTCTCTTCAGTAAACATCCTCAACCCATTCTAAAAGCTGCTCGTCATTGAATTTTTATCAAATTGCCGTTCAGTTTTTGTCATCAAAAGAAAGGAACTTGTATGGTTTCATTTATTTCAAAATGTGTAGTCTTACTTGTCGGTTTGTCTGCAGTATATTCATCCGCTTCTGCTCAGGCCAATGTGAAGCCGTGCTCCACGCCCGAAGCGCGCCAGTTTGATTTCTGGCTTGGCGAGTGGGAGCTAACCTGGGACGACGGTAAAGGCGGGCTGACCGTGGGCTCTAATTCTGTCACGCAGCTTTTTGACGGCTGCGCGATTCAGGAAAACTTCAAAGATACATCGCAGTCATTTTTTGGTATGAGTGTGTCGATGTACAGTACGCAAATAAAGAAATGGCAGCAAACATGGGTCGATAATCAGGGTGCCTACCTTGATTTTATGGGCGAATTCAAAGAAGGAAAGATGGCTCTTGAACGCAGTTTTACTGCGCCCAAAGGAAAGAAGATTTTCCAGCGTATGATATTTTACAATATTACAGAAAATGAAATGGACTGGAATTGGGAGAAATCGGATGACGAAGGTAAAACGTGGACGGTGGCCTGGAAAATACATTACAAGAGGAAAAATGGCTGAACATTGGTTTCTGGATTCTTAGGGATAAATTCAAAATTAGGCGAATAGTTTTCACCTCCGGATCAGGGCAAAACTTCAAATAACAACTCATCTGCAACTCTTTTTTGATTAATTTCTCCTTCTGCCCGAATCAGGTATGTGCCCGGCGAAAGATTCCACATGACCCTGAAGGGTTTTGAAGTGGACTGATAATAGCGGTTGTTCACATACCATCGAATTTCATTTATTTGTTCTGGTGCCATGGCTTCAAAATAAATGGATTGGTAAGACCGTTTCAAATTCGGGTCGATTTTGAAAATGGCTTTATTTTTAGGATAAATTATTCGTATTCCTGTTTTCTCTTGTTGAATGCCCACGGATAGACTTTTCTCTTCGGATGATGCCATATTATAGCCGGAATATTGTGCCAGCCACTTTTGGTATACTGGCGTGAGAACAGCATAATTCAAAACTCCGTTCGCCTGATGAAAGGCGCACATTGTTTTCGGTTCGGTTCCTTCAATGAAAAATTCCTCGATCACTGCGCTGCACCCGATGTGCGGCAAATCTCCCGACATGTGACAAACGTTTTTTTTCACTATTTTTGGCGGCACCGTTATGATAGTTGGATTGCGTTCCTTATATAAAAGCATCATGATATCATGGAAGATCGGCCCTGCCCCGGTAACTCCCGATATCTGCCGCATAGGCGTATTATCAAAATTTCCAACCCAAATTCCAACCGTATAATCCGCCGTAAATCCGACGGTCACATTATCTTTGAAATCGGACGACGTCCCTGTTTTTGCAGCGCAGGGAAAAGGCAACGATAAAGGAGAATCATAACCGAAGGCCGGCGTCCGCGCGTTATTATCGGATAAAATATCAGCGATCAAAAAGCTGATCTGCGGTGAGAAAATATTATCGCGTACAGTTTGTACCGGCTGTTCTAATATGAACCGGGGCTCGATCCATCGTCCATGGTTAGCAAGAATAGAATATGCGCGCGCCAGTTCAAACAGAGTTACTTCGCCGTTTCCCAGAGTCAATCCGTGTCCGTAATATTCAGGCGTTTCAGTAAGGGAGTTTACACCGCATGCATGCAATGTCGAGAGCAGGGATTCGACGCCTATATTTTGTAGAACGCGAACGGCCGACACGTTGTAGGAGCAAGCCAGCGCAATGCGTGCGCGAACGGGCCCATGAAACTGATTGTCATAGTTGTGTGGAGTGAAGTTAGCTTTTTTTGACGGAATCACCGTTTCAATGTCCGGAATGATCGTCGAGGCTGTCAGCCCTTTATTCATCGCCGCGGCATACGTAAACGGCTTCAATGCCGAGCCGGGCTGGCGTTTTGCAAAAACAGCATTGTACTGCCCGTCATGCTGTTCATCAAAATAGCCGGATGAACCTGCCAGCGCCAAAACGTCACCCGTTTTATTGTCTAATATGATCACGGCGGCGTTGGTCACATATTCGGGCTGGAGATTGGTGATGTGGCCCTGGATGATTTTTTCAACTTCTGTTTGCAATGCCAGATCAAGAGTTGAGTAAATGCTGCCGCCGCTTCCATAGCCATTTTGAATAAGATGATCACAGAAATGCGGCGCAAAAAATGCGGAAGATTTAGGGAACAAGAAGACGGGCTCGTTCCGTGCGCGGTCCCATTCGTCTTTTGAAATTATTTTTGAATCAAAGAGGCGTGCCAGAATGAAAGATCGCCTCTGTTTTGATGCGGAGAGATCTTTGTACGGATTATAATGCGTCGGTGATTTCGGTAACGCTATTAAAAAAGACGCTTCCGCCCAGGTGAGTTCTTTGGCTGATTTGCCGAGATAGAGCTGTGAAGCTGCTTCGATTCCAAACGTCTGATTACCGAACGGAATACGATTAAAATAGTGTTCCAGAATTTTGTTTTTTGAAAGTGTATGTTCGAGCCTTACGGCATACCACATTTCAATCGCCTTATAAAAAATATTTCTTGGGAAGCGGAACATGTTACGAATCACCTGCTGCGTAATTGTTGAGCCGCCGCTGACAATTTTACCGGATGACACATTCTGCCAGAAGGCGCGCGCAAGGGCAAGCGGGTCGACGCCGCCGTGTGCGTAAAACCTCTTATCTTCAGCTGTGATCGCGGCCTCGACGGCGCGGGAACTGATCTCCGCCAGCGGCGTCCAGTGGCCCTTACCTTGTTGGATGGACAGAACTTCTCTTAGTAGGTGCCCGTTACGGTCAAAGATTTTTATCGAAGCTACTTCATCGAATGAGAGATCGCTTCCGGAAATCGGATAGAAAAA
>JAEUSK010000023.1 GCA_016787925.1 bacterium
TACAATAGAATTGCCTTTATCCGCAACCGTTGACCAATTTTGGCATGATATCGTCAACGTATATCCTGAGCTTGAAAAATATAAGCCGCACAGCAGGGTGGCATTGAATATGGAATACGTATCGCCGCAAACGCTGCTGCACGAAGGAGATGAAGTGTGCATCATTCCTCCCGTGAGTGGCGGATGAGGCTATACATGCTGTTCTATAAGAAAAAAGGGTAACTGCTCAGTTTCTATTATTTTCTCCCGCAGATGCCGCTAATCTACGCAGATAAAAAATTCTGCGTGAATCCGTTAAATCTGCGGGAGATGAATTGGTAGTTATGCTTAAATAAGATGAGTAATTGTGAAAAATTATCGTATGGTCAGAGAAGAAAAATATTATGTCGAAGTAACCAAAAACGAAATTAGCGTTAAGAAACTGTATGATTTCTGCGTGACGGAAGGCACCGGCGCCGTCGATATTTTCGTTGGAACTGTTCGCAATCACTTTGACGGAAAAAAAGTCGAGTCTATCGACTATCACGGTTATCCCGAGATGGCAGAGAAAGTACTGCAAAAAATTGTGAATCAAACGTTCGAGCAATGGCCGATCAACCGCGTTGCTATCCAACACCGATTAGGATTACTACAAATCAAAGAACCGAGCGTGATCATTGTTGTCTCATCGGCGCATCGGGCGGAAGCGTTTTCAGCATGCCGGTATCTTATAGAAGAAATTAAGAAGGACTTGCCGGTATGGAAAAAAGAGAATTTTCGTGACGGACAAACTTCATGGAAGTCAGACGAACTGATAGCATGACAAAAATTCCTTGATATGCAATTTGAATTTGCATACCTTGACCCATACCAAAAATTTCCAGCTTCATCGTTTATTTCAATATCTTTTTAATTAAGTTTTCTTCAAAACCGGATCATGCCTGTTAGGAAAGAGGTTTTATGAAAAAATGGTTTACCATTTATTTTTTCTTCGTGGCGGTCTCAAGTACTTCGGTTTATTCACAGGTATCCTCCGGCGATTCACTTGCGTTAGTTGATTTATATGACAATACCGGCGGAGGCACATGGACAAACAGCACGAATTGGAAAAGTGCTAATCCTGTGGGACTATGGTTCGGTGTGACAGTGTCAAACGGCCGGGCAATCGCCGTGAATTTATCAGGCAATAATCTTACAGGCACAATACCTTCATCGATCGGAAATCTGACCAATCTGACCCAGCTTCAACTTTTTAGCAATCAGCTGAGCGGGGGCATTCCAGCGAATATAGGCAATCTTATTAATTTGACCAGCCTTGGTTTGGAAAATAATGTATTGTCCGGAACCGTTCCGTCTTCTATAAGCAGCCTGTCAATCCTGAACTCATTAACCTTATCCGGAAATCAATTGACCGATTCCATTCCTGTTGTATTCAAAAACCTTTTAAACCTCCAACAGTTTGATATCCGTAATAATCGTTTTGACGTATTACCGAATCTCTCCGGTATCAGCACGCTAAATACCTTGCGGGCTGAAAATAACCTCTTTACTTTCGAGGATTTGGAG
Organism: bacterium; assembly: GCA_016787925.1. Lineage (GTDB taxonomy): Bacteria > CLD3 > CLD3 > SB21 > SB21 > SB21. The sequence goes on from JAEUSK010000023.1 coordinate 1,546, forward strand.
TCCAATACGGGAATTGGAACTTTCACTTATACGCCACAGGACAGCGTAGGCAGTTACAGCTCTGTTACTGCGGCAGAAGGAACGATCTTACAGCTCACGGTGACGGTTGGCGGGATAAATAATAGGTATCAGTGGAAGAAAAACGGGGGCGTAATTCCCGGCGCGACGAATGCCAGCTATCAAATCGATTCTGTAAAGATCAATGATGCCGGCACATATACCTGTGATATTACTAATACAGCGGCGACGGCGCTGACGCTTAAACGGCGCACCATTACTGTGACTGTTACGGGAACCGCGCCCGGCGCGCCATCGGCGTTAACAGCGGCGGCCGTGTCGACTTCACGGATCACTTTGACATGGACTGCCGGTACCGGGATATTTTTGCGATATAGAATTTATCGTTCGTTGTCGTCGGGCACCGGGTTTGTTCAGATTGATTCAACTTCCGATAATGCAACGACGGCCTATTCCAATACTTCGGGATTAAACTCCAAGTCTATTTATTTTTACAGAGTGTTTACAGTTGGAAATTTCGGCGTGTCAGCGGCGTCGAATACCGCGAGCGACACAACATTCAACACGGCTCCGGTTAGAAATCTGGCCATTTCCGATACGTCGCTCACGGAAGGATTCCCAAAAATATTTTACAAAAAACTTTCGTTTATATTCTCCGATGCGGACGATCCGGCGCTGATCTATTCAACGCAAGCCAATTCGTCAGAGATTTTGTCAACTGTATCCAACGACAGCTTGTATTTGCAGGGAGTTTTTAATTTTAACGGAGCGGCTGCAGTCATGGTATCGGGCAGCGACGGCGTTTCTTCTGCCGCAGATACGTTCAATGTGACGTTGCTTGCCGACAATCAGGTTCCGGTAATTTCTTCTGTTCAGCAGCCGGCTTCTACGCCGCTTAATACGGCATTTAACGTGAGTTGTACCGTGACGGATAACGGTTCTATTACGGGTGTGCGAATATTCCATAAGAAGGGAACCGCCGCTGCGTATGATTCGGTTACCATGGTCGCGTCCGGCTCAACGTATTCCGCTCAAATCCCGGGCAGCGCTGCGACGATGGAAGGCGTCGCTCTGTTTATCAAAGCTACGGACAACGGCGGAAATGCAGCGTACAGCGACACATCCAGTGTGCCGGTCGCGTTTACGCAAATTACCAGTTCGATCAGCAGTTCAGAATATCAGGCAGGGATTGTCACTGATCGATGGCGCTTAATTTCCGTTCCGGTAAATCTGAATAATAAGAATCTGGCGCAACTCTTTCCGAGCATCGGATCATCGCAGTGGACCGCATATAACGGAGCGGGAACAAAAATTACGGCTATTTTGCCTGGACAGGCGTTTTGGTTCTTTCACAAAAGCGGCGACAACACTTTGACTGCGGACGCGTCGGAAGGCGTAACGAATCCGCCGTCCGGTGTGCAGGTCACATTGAGTCCGGGATGGAATTTGGTTGGCACGCCATTTACTGCACCGATATCCGTTGCCTTGGATCCGCTGCAATTTTCCGGTCCGTGGGCGTTTAGCGGAACGGGGACTGAAGCTGGCGGATGGAGCAAGGTGACTTCGATGAAGCCATTCGGTGGGTATGCTATATGGAACAAGAATTTGACAGCTACTACGCTTACCTTTACGCCAAACGGCGTATCGGTTGGAAAAGTTTTGTCAAGCCAAATGGAGGAATTTAAGTTGACCATGGCCGCAACTGGGACTAAAAACGGATTGACGTATGTTGACCGGTCGAACGGCTGTACGATTCTTCATGCAGCAAACGCGGGTTTGTATAATGATCCTGAGCCGCAAAGCCCGGGTAACTATATTTCCGCTTATTTTACTGAAGATGAAAAGAAACTCAGCTCTATTTACCGGAATGCCGGAATTGAAGGACAGTCAATAGATCTGGCGGTCGAATCGTCGATGGATGATATAACCATTCATCTGAAATTTGACGTGGAAAAAATTCGAAGCGACTGGCAAATGAAAATTTATGATGATGCGCAAAATGCATTTTTGCCGGAGGATGAACCGATCACCGTTTATCTTAAACGTTCCGGAACGATCCGATATAAGATCTTAGTTGGAACCGCCGGGTATTTGAATCAAGCCACGGCTTCATTTAATGAACTGCCGACGAATTTTTCATTATCACAAAATTACCCCAATCCATTTAATCCGGCAACAAAGATCTCATATGCTTTGGCAAAACGAAGCCGTGTAACTATGTCCATATACAATATTTTAGGCCAGAAAGTCAGAACAGTTCTAGATCGCAGGGATCAGGAAGTGGGGGTTCATACCTTGGAATGGAACGGAACGGACAATATTGGGCGCGGCGTATCGTCCGGTATTTATTTGTATCGAATTCAGGCGGAATCAATCAACGGTGACATATACACGCAAACCAAGAAAATGTTGTTTGTCAAATGATAATTGAACAATCAGCATTACATTGCAAATCAAAAACCATTAATCTAAAATCAAAAGTATTATGAAAACCATTATTTGTTTCTTAGCCGCCTTTTCTTTGACTTTTATTATTTCCTGCGGAGCATCGAGCGAAAAACTGATTAAAGAAGATACCGATCTTATTGTGGCGTTGGGCGGCGCCGAATACGCATCGCTTACTGACGCAGAAAAATACGATGCCGCAGAATACCTCATGCGTAAAGGAGATGTCGAGACGGCGCGCGCGATTTATGAGGATATCGTGACGCACAACCGAAGGGCGGTAGCCGTCAAATATAAGCTGGCCGTAATTTATTTAAAAAGCGATCAGGTTGAGTTTTTGAAAAAGGATGAAAAGGGGCGAATCGTAAAATTTACACTCAATGGAAAAGAGCTCGGCGAAAAAGTACTTCGGGAAATTGCGGAACAAGAGCCTTGGTATCTGCCGGTGTATTCCCGGCTGATGATCGTGGAGGCGGGGCACGGGAACATCGAAGCCGTAAAACAGTGGTATGATAAAGCAAGCGTTTTGAACGAAGACTATGCTACATCCGATTATCGCGGTGCGGTATTGACCATGTCTGATGCATCAAGAATTGATGAAGGAAAACAGCTGTTGATTAAAGGCCATGCCTCATTTTCTGATCTTTATGAATCTTATAAGAACCTCGGTAATATTCAGAAAGTTCAGCATCAGGATACCATTGCTCTCGCTACATTGAGTAAGGCGGCAAATACAAAAACCGAAGCGGTTGACCTATTCAGTATATACTATGATATGGCTTCGGTATCGGCGCGGATTTACAAGGCCAGAAATGATGAGAATTATAAAACCCGAGCGATTCTCTACGGCTGCTTGAGCGCCCAACATTTTCCGCTATATAAACCGGCGTTGATGCTCGTCAAGGACCTGGCCGGGCTGGAAGTAACAGGCGATTCGTCCGGCGTTTCCCTGGCGGCTTATCAAACGGCCGTGAGCGAATACGCAAAGACGGTGATTCCTGAAAAAGATCAGATAAAAATGTCGGCCAGCGAGGAAACGGTTATTCCCGAAAGCCTCTTGATCGATGAATGGGCAGAACGGCAAAAAAAATCAGCCGGTCAGAAACCGGGATCGAAAAAATCCGCGCTTTATATTGGGGGAGGCATTATTGTCGGAGCGGGTGCGGCGGTCGTGGGGTTAAGTATGGTCGGTGGCAAATCTACCAAGAGCAGTTTTGGAAATCCTCCGGCATTCCCTACTCCGGATTAGACAACGCGGCTAACTCACCATTAGAGAGATAATCGTCAGCCTGACGACCTTTTCGAAGGCTGATTTCATCAGCACCGCCAAGCTTCATCGGCTCCAGTATGACTTAAGAGATTTAACAGGACAAGCGCGTCAGAACAAGTTGGAAACAGATATACAGGCTCGTTGTTCTTAATTACTCAAGACATATTTGTTTGTTTATCTTCGGCAACGGTATTTCAATCTGATAAACGTAAGCTTTTCTATAGTCATAATTCCATTTTCAATCAAACCATCAAGGAGTCCGTATGAATTCAAGAATTCTCGTTGTTCTCAGCGTTCTCATGTTTGCTGTCGGTTGCGGTGATGACAGTAGTGACCAAAGCAGAAACATTCGCTGGGCAGATATCGTGATTGCGTACAGCACGCAGTATGATTCGGTCGAATGGGCAGCCTATCAGGCGCTGGGTGCTCCTGACACATATCCGAATTACGGCGATATAGAAACCGCATGGACATCGGAGTATCAGGACCTTCAACGGGAATTTCTTGAACTTGGCTACTACGATAATCCGGAGCCTGTAAGATCGATCGCTATTTTTGAAACATACAATCCCGGATTTGTTGATACCGTGTACGTGAAGAATCCCTTGACCAGCCTTTGGGAAGTGGTTTATCAGGACTCAGCGAAGGATGCCGGAGACTCTTCGCGAATATTTATCATTAATTTTCCGATCTCCAGTTTCAAAGTTTCTGAAATTCGGCTCGCTATGGATATGGTTGCCGTGCCGGGATGGAACGAAATTGACGCCGTCGGCATTTCATCGGATATAATTCCGCCATACACGGACACCACATTCTGGGCGCCGATCTTGAAAAACAATGAACTCATATTGGATAAGCCGATGATCGGCCGTAAGAAAAAATAAGCATTCAATACGTAAAATATTTGTACGACGTCCCGTTCTTTTGATACGAGCGGGACGTTTTTTATTATGAACCGAAGAAGATTGTGAACGTTAGCACGAGTCAGGCATCAAAAATCTTGACATGCTATAGGTTATGATTTACCTTTCAATAATTACAGGTTCACTCACATTTTTTCCGACCTCGGGCATGCCCGCAATGTTCGCTTAGGGCAGTAATTCAGTTGTTCTGACAGATCTCGTTCAATATTCTGTTTGTTAGACATTTCAGAGATTTTGTGTGATAATAATAAAAGTTAAAACACTAAACGGAGAGGTATATATGAAAACAACTCGACGAATTCTTTTTCTTCTGCTATTGCTGACGGCGCCGTCATGGGTGTCCGGGCAAATTAATAATTTCGTTTTGCTTGACGGACAAGACGATTATATAAGCTTGCCAGGAAACTTGAGTAATTATACGACCGATGGCGGCGGGACCGTTTCCATGTGGATCAATCCAACCGGCCCTTCTCCCACGATTTACTATCCGTATGAAGGACAAACTATTTTCGCCGATAATTGCGGATATATGGGCATTTCAAGAGGTGTTCTAGGCGGGCAAGATCGGATATGGCTGTACAATTATAGCAATGGATATTACCAAGTTGGGATTCCCTATAATCCGGATGAATGGACACACATCGCGTGGGTGTTAGATGGGAGCTATTTGAAGGCGTACAAGAATGGACTTGTTGTTGACAGTGTGTCAACAGGGCCGACCGGTTATATTTATTGCGGTGTAAATATAGGCAGTAATTGGGGCCATTATTCAGGTTTCCTCGACGAAGTGAACACGTGGAACCGCGCCATCACGCCCGCAGAAGCACTCACTAATTACGTGACACGCCTTGTAGGCAACGAGTCGGGACTTACCGGATTATGGCATTTTGACGAAACCGGTGGCACTGTTGCCGCCGACTCCTCAGCCAACGGGTATCATGCAGCGTTGTACAATGGCATTACATTCGGACCTCCGTTTGCTCCAACCGGACTGAAAGCAACAAGCGATGATCAAAAGATCACACTGACGTGGAATCGCAATACAATTGATAATGTATTTCAGTATAAAGTGTATAGAGACACAGTACCCGATCCCGTTGTCTTTGTTGGATCAACGACAGATACGACGATCACATTTACGGGTCTCACCAACTTAAAAACATATTATTTCAGAGTAACTACAGTCAATATTTTGCTCGAAGAGAGCGGCTATGCAGAAGTCAATGCGGCTCCCACTTTTTTTTCACCGGTCACAATTGCGTTTCCCGATCTCGAAGATAAGAACGTGTTATGGGGTGATTATGACGATGACGGGGACTACGATCTTCTGGTCGTGGCAGGAACATCTAACGATCCGGGTTTTGCTGCAATCTACAAAAATACCGCGGGTAATTTCACAGAACAGAATTTAGGATTTGATGCGAGGGCATGGGGAACGGCTGCATCCTGGTGTGATTATAATAACGACGGAAAACTTGATGTGTCTTACACGGGTGCAACGGGAAGCGGTAACCGGATTTTTAAGATCTACCGCAACAATGGGGATGGAAGTTTTTCAGATATTCCCAATGAAATAAAAGGCGTTGCTAAGGGCTGGATCAGTTGGGTCGATATAGACAATGATGGCGATCAGGACGTAGCCGTAATGGGCGAAGCGTCCACCGGCTCTGAAAGCAGCTACATTCAAACGCAATTATATAGGAACAATGGCAACGGTACTTTCTCGCCCATTGATGCAGGGCTTGCACCGCTGTCGCGCGGTTCCATGGCATGGGCGGACTATGATAAAGACGGAGACATGGATTTGTTTATGGTTGGAACTTCCGATGGAGGTGTTTCCGGTCGTTCCGTGTATCTCTATCGGAATGACGGATATGGTGGAACGAACTGGTCTGACCAAACAAACATTGCTTTTAATGAGAGTCAAGAGGGTGTGGTGGCAGGGGCTTGCGCCTTTGGCGATCTTAATAATGATGGTTACCCGGACATCGCGTACACCGGCGGAACAGGCGGGGCGCGAGTATTCAAAGTTTTTATCAACAATGGCATCGGAGGATTTACCGATCAGGGGAATTCGCTTACGGGTGTTACCAAAGGATTGATTAGTCTCGGAGATCTTGACAATGACGGCGATCTTGATATGCTCGTTGCCGGTGAGAACACCGCGGGCAGTGAACAAGGTTATTTGGATTATGTTACGTATATCGCACTCAATGACGGCGACGGTGACTTTACGATGATAAATACGGGTACGGATCAGATTGGCGGTTTTTATCGAGTAAATGCGTCAGGTGGATGGAATGATTTTGACCGGGACGGCGATCTGGACATCCTTATTGCCGGAGAAAACAGAGATGTAGAGAATGTAATTCGATTGTACCGCAACACTTCGGGCGGAGCGAAGAATACGGCCCCGGGCGATCCGGCCGGTTTGATTTCGACCGTTTCACTCGACACGGTCCGGCTCCAATGGAATCCCTCTACCGATGGGCAAACACCTTCGGCAGGATTAACTTATAATATTCGCGTGGGTTCAACTCCTGCGGGAATAAACATAGTTTCACCGATGGCGAAAGTTACAGGCAGCGCCTTGGGAGGCGGATTCCGTTATGTATTTGAAAACGGAAATTCCAGTCAGAATACATCCTGGATGCTCAACGGACTTGCTGACGGAACATATTATTGGAGCGTTGAAGCGATCGATCAGAATTATCGTAATTCAAAATTTCAGGCTGAGCAGAGTTTTGCCATAGACGGGCCTCCTGAAAAAATTACCGGCCTCGTTGCCGATGCCGGGAATAGCGCCGTTACATTGTCGTGGAACCGCCACAGTAACAAATCGGATCACAGAAGATATTATATATACACGAGCCTGGACAACGAGAGCTATTTACTCTCTGACTCATCCCTTACCACGAATTCTCTCGACACTACAAGAGCCATTACCGGCTTGGACAATGGCCAGCTTTACTATTTCAAGGTGCTGAGTGTGGACAATGCCGGCCAACTCGGAGTGCTTTCAGATTACGCAAGTACGACTCCTTCTGCATCGCCTACCACCTGGTTCGTAACAACAACAGAGGATACCGGGCCTGGCTCATTGAGAGACGCGATTGATTCCGCCAATACCAGCGCAAAGAAAGACACCATTCTCTTTCAGATTTCACGCGGTTCGGTTATCGGTATTTACTCGGGTCTTCCTCCGATTACTTCAAATTATACGGTGATCAATGCGGACAGCAACGGAGATGGTCTTCCGGATATTACCATCAACGGCGAACCGGACGGGAGAATATATGATCCGGCGATTACGATCAATTCGTCCTACAACGTGGTAAGAGGGCTTGTCATTCAGAATTGCGGAGAAATGTCTACAGGCGGTGGAGCGATTTGGATTTCCGGATCGGATGCCCATGATAACAAAATCCTCGGTAATTATATCGGGACGAATGATTCAGGGATGTTTTCAGCCTACAATGGCTATGGAATCTGGATCAATGACGGCGCCCATGATAACTGGATCGGCGATGGCACAGCGGCGGGGCGTAACGTAATCAGCGGGAATCAGCAATATGGTATTTATATCGACGGCAATTACAGTTTTAGCAATAACAATAAGATCCTGGGAAACATTATTGGTCTTTCTTCTGACGGGCTCTCTGCAGTACCAAACAGTAATTACGGGATTTACATTTATCACATGGCGAATAACACGCAGATCGGCAATGCTACGGTAGGTGGCCGAAATATTATTTCAGGAAATTCCGGATACGGCATCTATGTTGAAGATGCCAACGGTTCTGTAGATGGAACCAAAGTATTGGGTAATTACATTGGTACGGACATTACCGGTTTGTCTGCATTAGGTAATTCGAACAACGGAATTTATTTTAACGGCTATTCGGGCGGCGCTCAAATAGAGGCGTCAATCATCAATTCGCAGATAGGAAATGGAACGGCAGCCGGTCGTAATGTTATTTCCGGTAATGGAAATCGGGGTATATTATTTAGATATCAGAATGTACACGATAACTCGATTAATGGTAACTATATCGGGGTGACGGCAGACGGAGACGCAGCATTAGCCAATCAGAACGGAGGCATCTACATCGAAGAGGGGCACAATAATATCATTTCAAATAATGTTGTTTCCGGCAATAACGGGACCGGTATTAGTATTGCGTCGGACTATTATTCAGAGGCGAATAACAATGTGATAAAAGGAAATAAAATTGGAACTGATGCTACCGGCACTTTTGCTATCGGTAATGACGGATATGGAGTTCATCTGATCGGAGGCTACGGCGGATACGGTGTTTATAACACGGCCATCGGCGGTGCTTCAGCCGGCGAAGGCAATGTTATTTCAGGGAATGCCAATGCCGGTATCGTCCTCGGCGAAGGCGGTAATGGTTATATCGAGAACACGGAAATTCTCGGTAATTTCATCGGAACAAATACTGCGGGTACTGCAGCCATTCCAAATGACGGCCATGGTATTTATATTTATAATTATAATGATCGATACACAACGATAGGTAACGGTACTGCAGGCGGACGAAATGTCATATCCGGAAATACGCAAAGCGGTATTTGGTTTGAATATACAAGCTACAATACGATTCTTGGAAATTACATTGGCGTGGACGCTTCAGGCACGGGTCCGCTTCCGAACCAGTTTCACGGCATCATGTTGTCCTATGACGCAAGCTATAATAGAATCGGCGATGGAACGGTTGGCGGCCGCAATGTCGTATCGGGTAACGATCAAAGCGGTATCTGGCTTGAATATACAAGTTATAATACGGTTCTTGGAAATTACGTTGGCGTCGATGCGACAGGCAATGAGGCGCTGCCTAATGACTCATGCGGAATCGTTATATGGAATGCTTCGTTCAACCGAATCGGCGACGGTACGGCGGGCGGACGAAATGTTGTATCGGCAAACGGAATGGAAGGGATAGAACTCTACGCAGGCGCGAGTAACAGCGCGAACTATAATTATATCGGCGGGAACCATATTGGTATCGGTGCCGATGGCACGACCGCACTCGGCAACGTCGGTCATGGCGTTGAGATCGAAGCAAGAGATGAGGGTGACTATACTTATAATGATACGGTTTTTGCCAACGTTATCGCATTTAACGGTGAAGACGGCATTCACATGGAAAGCAATTCGCTGGGCGGCGCGTATAACAATCCGCTACTGGGTAATAGGATTTTCAATAACGGAGGTGAAGGTATCGCGCTTGAGAACGGAGCAAACTACGGTGTTCAGCCGCCGGTGATTGACAGTGTCATAAACTTCACGGTTTACGGGCACGGAATTCCCTACGCAGTAGTTGAAGTACATGAAGACGGTGATAATGAAGGTCAATTCATTATCGGGCAAACCACAGCGGATGAATTCGGTGCATGGTCAGTTCCGCATAACGTATTCCCGGGGCAGAACATCACCGCGATCCAGGACAGCGTGGATAACACGTCGGCATTTTCTGCGCCATTCGAGGTGACTGACGGACAATTAGCGTCCAATTTTGCAAGCCTGAATTTCGGCGGTATTCTTTACGGTGATAGTCTTTCACTGCCTGTTCGAATTTGGGCAGAAGGAAATCCTGCACATATTATCGGAGCGTCGTTCGTCTCAGCGAACTTTACACTTACCGGCAGTTCGTTGCCGGATACCTTGTTTTCAAATGATACCACGCAATTTGTTGTCAAGCTCAAGCCAGGCACATTTGGCGCGTTTACGGATACACTTCTATTTACGTCCGGAGGAGGCGATTTTAAGGTAGCAGTTTCCGGCGATGGATTACCGGGAACCCTGGCGACTACGGCAGCCAATTATGATTTTGGAAATGTTTATTTAGGCGACAGTGCGAGTTTTAGTTTAAAACTCTACACATCCGCCGGCTCGGTAGATGTTTCGTCCCTGACATCCGGCAGCAGTTCGTTTATTACGTCGATCACTCCCACGCCTCCGGATATTATCGATCCCGGCGATACCACAGTGATCACGGTGAAATTCAGACCGGTTGCCCTTGGCACAGCGCGTGATACTATTCGGTTACTAAATAATTCATTAGTGTCTCCTTTTGAGATTGTGTTGTCGGGCAGCGCCATTCCGGGCGTGCTGGCGTCAACGTCAAGCGGGATCAATTTTGGCGGTGTGACCGTTGGGGACAGCGCGTCATTAAATGTTAAGGTGTACGCGAATTTTGGCGATATTGATCTCAGCGGCGCGGCTGTTTTTATTCCGCAGCTAAGCTTGACTTCTACACCGGCTCTGCCGGCGCTCTTGCATGCCGGGGATACAGCCGTGATCACGATTAAGTATAAACCGGAAGATTTTACAGCACTTACCGATACCCTGCGTATCTTCAACAGTTCGCTTATCTCGCCGTTCAGCCTTGCCATCAGCGGTATGGGAGCCGGCGGCACACTGGCAGCGACTTCCGGTTTGCTGAATTTCGGTACGGTGATCATAGGGGACAGCGCGGTGCAGAATGTGAAGCTGTATACGAGCAGCGGATCGGTGATGGTGAACAGCTCATTTTTAAGTTTCGGGACAAACTATTCAGTGAACGTTAACCCGGCTCTGCCTG
>JAEUSK010000106.1 GCA_016787925.1 bacterium
AAGAGAGGCTGTTATAATAAACAAAAATTGAGTTTGAAAAAGAGAGTATGCAATATTGTTATCTTCATGTTTTAAAGATTGATGTAACAACAGGTAAACACCTGTTGCGGCGATAAGACCGCCAACCCCTGCACCCATATTTCGGTCATAATACTTTATGTACTGAACCTCACGTAGTAAATCTTCCTGGGGTGTCTTTGTTTCACGGTCAACCCAATATATCATTCTGCCATCAATTTCAATCGTAGAGGCTGTAGCATACGTGGAATCACAAAAATAAATAATTCCATCTTTGTATTTCTTTGATGCTTTGTTAAATGTACGAATATCCTCGGTTGAAGTAAGCGTAATCGAAGAGCAACTGACCAATAGAAACATGGAGGACAGAACCATAAATATGTTGAAACGATTTAGCATTTTTTAATTTATTCGATAATCAACTCAAACTATGATTCTCTCCATGTTCACTTACATTTCCCGTCGCAATCCGCTAACGCTACGATATCGTCGTAATCTGCAATGGCGCGGCTGTTGGTGTGATCCGCGTCGGAACGAATTGCAATGCCGGCAATTTCATCCGGTGGCTTTTCGCCAAAGGCCTTTTTATACAGTTCGTAAATGTTGATTGTCTCTGTAATCCACAAGCCCTTTTTAGACATGCCCGTTTCAATAACTATCTGCGTGGCTTTGCCGGTTCCTTCATTCCTAAATATATCACAGGGCTCAAGTTCGTTACTCCAGATATATTTGACGCTTTTTGGTATGCCCAAAAAATTGACGTAATACGTAATATAAATACTCGCCGGACTGTCTTTTTTACCGCTGGCTTTTTCGTTTGCTCCGGTCGGAAATTGTTTCACCCTCCACCGCCAGCTGAGACAGGGGTATTTCTTGACGTTCCATTTTTTATCGCTGACGATGGTAATGGCTTGTCCGGTATCATCGGCGTGAAGGTATTTATTTCCTCCTTCTTCAAGAACGGTGTACGGAACTTCGCCCGTTTTTGCTTCGCTGATCTTTTTTACTCTGGTTCCGTCTAACCAGCCCCACCCTTTAGGAAATTGACCGGAGGTAGACGTCGAAAAATCTTCGATCACAATCATGTTTTCGACGTTATTGATACCTGTCGTTTCTATTCTCGACTCAGCAACGTCGGTTGAGTCGGCCATATACAGGAGCGTCAGAAATCCGAAGAATGACAGTATCTTTATAAATTGGGACATAGAATCATCTCCACAGAAAAAGTAATTTACAAATTATGCATGCGCTAAAGTAGCTGATTTTTCCTGTTTAGTCAAAAAATAATTTGGATATACGCGGTGCTTGGCTTTTTTCTGCTGATAGTTTCTTGCCAATTCAATGAAGATACCGATGTCTCTGTCCCAATCGGATCGGGTCCCGTCAAAATAAAAAACTTTCATCGGTATATTGTCGTGTTCCCGGCTTATTTTAGGATATATCGCTTCGCAGACAATGCCATTCATACACGTAAAAGGACTTACGTCAATAATGCCGTCCGCGCCCTTATCGTAAAGATAAATGGCTTTGCCGGAACTTAAGGTCATTTCGCCCAGGGCGCCGTAGTGAGGCAGGTAAGGTAAACTGCGCTTCAGAGCGTCAATTGCGTGGGCGGGTTCTTCGTATCCCCTGAAGTCTTGTTCAAAAATATGCAGCATCGCGTGTTCGTCTTTTCGTTGAATAAAGTTCTTCACTTTGCTTTGCAGCATTTTTTTGGAAAATCGTTTACCGTCATCCCGCATCGTCTTCTGTTGACGGAAATTAGTGTACCATATCCATTCTGAAACATCGGCAAGCCAAGCTTCTCCTCCCTGCGATTCGATCACGCGAATGATCTCTTCATTGGCAAAATTATCCAGCCGGCAATAAATTTCTCCAACGACTCCGATAAGAGGCCGTGATTTGTGATATCTGCATGGGACTTGCCTGTATCGGTCACGTACAGTCAAAAGCGCGGACTGAATGGATTTCATGTGTTCCTTGTGCGACGTACATTTGGCGGCGAGAGCTTTGCAAATGAGATCCAGGCACTCCCGATGCACGGCGTCGGTTGAGCCGGGAGTAATTTCATAGGGCCGGGTTTTCAAGAGTAATTTTCGGATGATATCCGATGCGACGACCGCGCGCCACGCAATCCGCGCAAATCCTTTTCCTTCATCTCCGAATTGATCATAACTGTCTTCACCGCGGGGCGAAAAAACAAGAATATCCGGATAGCCTAACGCGCTGAATGTTTTTTGGATATACACTGAATATTGCCCAAATCTGCAAGGACCACCGGCATGGGGCATAAGAAAGGCGGTCTTTTTCGGATCAAAACCCGGCTTTTCAAGAAGTTTCAGGAAGCCGCCGAGGGTGACCGTTTGCGGATGGCACTCGTCACCCGATGAGTATTTTTTTCCGAGCGCAAGCGTCGAGTGATCCGATTCTGGAACGGGCTCTGCATCAATTCCAATCGCGTTAAGCGCCGCCGCCATCGTTCGCGCGCCTTCATTACTCATTCGGGGAATGTATACTGTACGGCCTTTCAGAGATGTCTTGTTTTCTGCCATAATTACGCTCTCCGTTTTGTTCATTGGTTTGACACGTATCAGCTAAATCAACACACGTCGCATCTTTCCATTTCAAATTGATATGTAACAGGTCTCTGAGCCTTGAAGAAAGATTTACTGTCAAGATAAGCTTCGCAGCGCGTAACAACCCCCGCGTCGTTTGCATGCCCGTCTAACTGTAGAGTCAAAAAGGGTTTTTTTGAGGCTTCGACGACGAAATGTTTAATATAAGAGTCCGGCCCGCATTTAAAATTGGTGATATATATCAGATGAAGATTCGGTTTGTCCCGAATGAATTTGGATATCTGAAGAATTTTTCGACCCGAGTTCCAGAACATATTATTATTTACATCAGTAATATCGATGGCGTTAATGTCAATCATATCCATTGGAATAACATTTACGCCATAATACTCACGCAGTTTATTTGGTATATTCAGATTCATCCCACGGTCATTTATATTGTATACTCTTCCAACCAGGATAATCGCCATCTCTTGTGATCGCTCGAGCGTAGTTAAGGCATCGTTCCCTAATTCGTAAAGCTTCTGCTGAAACGCAGCCTGAGCCCGATAGGCCAAAGACACGGCGCGGTCATTGGAGGCCCTGCTGATATCTAACTTTCTAAAATAAGTAAACAATTCCTTCGATACGGCATCCTTCCCTTTTCTGAAATGAATGGTCGGGCATAATATGTTATCCGAATGCTGACCATCGCCTAAAGAGGAACCGCGAATCACGTATGGTAAAGTTTGCGTCCACGGACAATGGTATGAATTTACGTTTGTGAATGGCGTTTCCGCGTCGATCACATTCGGCTGGAAAATATAATCGCAGCCCTTATCGAGAAGATCCTTAAAATGGCCGTGGGCTACTTTGATAGGGAAACAGGGCTCAGCGACTGTTGTCTCGACGCCGGCATTGATGGTCTCTTTATTTGTGGGTTCAGACAGCACTACTTGAAATCCAAGTTCTGTGAAATATACATTCCAGAATGGAAACTTCTCATAAAAGTGCATGCTTCTCGGCAAACCTACAGTACGTTTTCCTTTATTGCGCTCAGGATCATAAGTTCCGGTCAATAAATTCTCCCTGATTTCAAAAAGGTTTTCGATTACCGGCTTGGTATCCACTTTGGCCTTTTTGCGAAATTTGTCAGAACACTTGTCGCCCCAGAATGTTTTTTCTGAATCAACTTTGACTTCCTGCATATCACAAAAATTGGAACAGGCTCGGCACGTAAAATGGCGGACAGTATAGTCTACAGAGTCCAGGCTCCAGCCTCGGAATTTAGTGGTCATTGTGGAAGCAATTACCTTTTCTTTCGCCAGGATAGCCGCGCCGATCGCGCCGACTACTCCGTTGTGAGGAGGTACGATTATTTTTTTTCCAAGCACGATGGAAAACGCGGCGGCAACAGAATCGTTGTAAGCCGTGCCGCCTTGAAAATAGATCGTGTCGCCGATTTTTCTGGAGCGCACAACTCGGTTGAGGTAGTTTAGAACGATGGAGTATGCCAATCCTGCGACAATATCCTGTTTGCTAGCTCCGATCTGGAGAAAAGAATTGATATCCTTCTCCATAAATACCGTGCAACGTTCTCCAAGCTTAATCGGACTGGATGAGCTCAGCGCCAGTTTAGAAAATTCGCCTTTAATATTGATACCAAGTTTTTCTGCCTGTTCCTCAAGGAAAGAACCGGTACCGGCCGCACATGCTTCATTCATCGCAAAGTCGACGACGATGTTGTCCTCTATGCTTATGAATTTTGAATCCTGCCCGCCGATTTCAAAAATAGTATCCACCTTTGCCTGAATGAGTTTTTCGCTGATATACATCGCGCCGGTTTTGTGCGCCGTGATCTCATCTTTGATCGTATCGGCCCCGATGAGTTCGCCGATCAATTCGCGTCCGGAACCTGTTGTGCCAATGCCCGCAACAGATATCCGATCTCCCAACTCGCTGTGAATATCCTTTAGGCCTTGATTCACGATTTCGATCGGGCGTGCCTGGGTATAAACATAGATCTCTTTGATAATATTATTGTTTTCGTCAATGACCACGAGATTGGTGCTGACGGATCCGATATCTATTCCGAGATAGGCCTTGACAGGCAGGGTCAGCCCTTCAAAAGTATACGGCTTAACGCGGTCGCGCAGAAAAATAACGTCATTCGTATTTAAGGGCTGAGCGGAAGCAAACGCCGTCTTCTGATCGGACAAATTAGTGACGAGTTTCGGTTCTAAATATTCATAGTTCTTATATAATTTGGACTCCATTGACAACAGAGCGGAACCGATCGCTCCGCACCATGCATAACAATCGCCGGTAATAAGATCATCGTCTTGAATCTCGAAAAGCGACTTCATCGCTTGAACTACGCCTTTGTTCGCAGAAACGCCGCCGATAAAAATGACTTTTGGTACGATCGCTCTTCCGCGAACGACGCTGCTCTTGAAATTTCTTACAACGGCTTCACACAAGCCCTTTAATATCTCAGGCGGCTGTTCGCCTTTTTGCTGAGCATGAATCATGTCGCTTTTTGCAAAGACAGAACAGCGGCCGGCGATCGTACTGGCTTTTCCGGCTCGTAATACAATATCGCCGACATCTTCGATTTCATACCTCAAGCGGCTGGCTTGCTGGTCCATAAATGAACCGGTACCGGCCGCGCAATCGCCGTTTTTTTCGTAGTCTTCAATGCCTATAACGCCGGTTTGATTATTTACATTGATCCGCAAAAACTTGGAATTATCTCCGCCCATCTCGAAGATCGTTCGAACTTCCGGATACAAAGTACCTACGCCTTTTGCAACCGCTCTGAATTCATTTTCAAAATGCGCCTGAAGATATTCGCTGATTTGTTTTCCGCCAGATCCTGTAACCTGAATGCCGGCGATGCGGTTGAGCGGAACAAGTTGCACGAATTGCCCTAAAAGCTTTAATGCGGACGACAAGGTTTCTCCGTTTGTTCTGCGGTATTTAGAAATAATGATGGTGTACGGCGATGATTGAAAGACATGGAATTCCGGAGAGTCGGAAATTGACAGATGTGCATCGGAAACCGCGGCCAGTTTAACACTGATGGATCCGACGTCAATTCCTACATACACGGGATGCGGGATAGGATTCTGCATTGCATTCTCCTGCGTTTGTTTAATGATTATCAAATAAACAATCAAAGGAAAGTCATTTGAACTTCAATACTGAATACGCATAATTTCCAAGAAGCGTGCCACGATCCGTCAGATAGAATGGAGTCCTTAACCGTTTTGGATACAGCATTTAAGACTTTTATATCTTAATTAAGAAAAATGAAAAAAGCAAGTCTAAGATCGCACTTTTTTTTCACGAGATGTTCCTTAAATGTAAACCGCCTTGTATGTGTATTCAGGTTCACAAAAGATATGAGATAGTTGACTGTTTATCAGCCGGAGGCCTCCGAAGGATTCCAATTTGAATATATAAGAAAATTCCCATTATCCATCCGACGGCCATAAATATCCAGAAGATAAGTATCTTTGAGCCGGAAAAAGTTAAAATAAAATAAAGTACGGCTCTCCAATCGCGCCGTCCGAATACTTCGATGTTTTTGAATATTCGAACTAAAGCCGAATCATTTTCAAGCCGGCTAAGAAAATCTTTATGCTTCACTTGCCGGCTGATGTATCCTGCCTTACGCATAAATTTCTTTTCATACAGTACAGCCTGAATAATCCATAAAAAAGTTAATAAAAAAACAATGAGGATCAGCAACTCATGATGACTTTCAGAAAAACAAACCGCAGTCAAACAAATGGCCTGAAATGCATAACCCAGATCATCTGTAATAATATCGAACTGCGCCCCAAAAGTTGATTCGTAGCTTCTGATCCGCGCAACTTCGCCGTCGCACCGATCTAAAACAGCAGCCATCTGCCATGTAAACCCGGACAACACCAGCGTCCAATAATTGTCGATGAGCAGAAGTAATGAAGAACCTATCAAGAATAGAAAAGCGACGATACTGATCACGTTTGGCGTAAATCCCAGACGGGCAAAAGCAAATGACAAAGGTTTAGACAGAACGGAATTGTATTTTTTTGAAAACTCTCCGCTGATCTCCTTAAAGGCGATTTTCCATAAAAAGTTTTTTACATAATCCTTCGGAGGGTTTTTTGGAATTTTTAACCACCACACATTTTCAACCCATGCGATGCTCAATTGGTTGTTTTTTTCAAAGTGATGCCGTATGTCTTTGACCGAATTTAAGGTTGGTAACACACCTATGTGTTCCTTACGGCATAAAATAACATCAGTGCTGAAATATGTTTTGTCGTTTTGACTATGGGAAAGGTTATTTTTTCTTGAGGAAATATTAGCGAATTTGGCGCGATTATCATGGATAACAACTTTGGTTAATTCTTCATGGGACTGAAAAATAACTTTATATTTTTCCATGAAAGAGGCCTCATAGGAAACACCGTTTTGATTTGCCGACACGTTTTTGTGACAGAACAATACGGGCGAGGGGGAGTCTTGTACGTTTGAATTGTGAATACATTCGAAAAGGGATGCATGATACAGGCTATGGAGTTCGAACATCAGAAACGGTTCATCCCAAAGAGCGACCGCTTGCTTGAGTCTTTGCAGAAATCCGTCCGATTTGGTAAATTCAAGAATGGTGTAGTTGAGGTTAATTCTTTTTCTGATGTTTTCGATACCTGCTTCAATGCGTTTTCCGTGACCAAAATGAGCCGCTAAAATGACCTCGCTTATTCCGGATTTTGATAATGCTATTAAAGCTCGGTTTAATAATGTCTCGCCGCCATAGACGGAATCATAACGTGTGGATTTATCTTCTATGTCGAACGCAGACAGGACTGCTCTCTTGATTTTGTTGTGGGATTTATTCAACATTTATTCCTCAGGTAATTGATGACTATGTGTCAGGTGCGTCGTTATCAGGCTTCTCAGTCGGATCATGACTATCGTCGGCGTGCAATACGTTTCTTCACGTAATGCACCTCAATAAACAACAACAAACATGCCACGGAGAGCTGGTAGGATATATGAAAGAAGGTCGTATAATTACAAGAGTTTAGAACTGATTACTGCGGCAGGTTTTACAGCACTGAAGCAAGAAAAAAATGGCATCTGTCTATTATTTGCTACAAATATCTTACTTCTTCGAATACTCCTTTTTGAATTTTAGTATGCCAACAAAAGAAGTAACAGGAAAGAAAACCAAAATGAAAAGCAAAGCCCAATAAACAAATTCCTTGAGCCCAAATAGAGCAAGCAAAAAAACGTAAAAGGTTCGGATATCCCCACTTATGATCGGAACAAACTTCGTCAGTAATGATGTGGTGTGGCTGCTTTCGCCCTTCAGCTTTTTGTAGTCGACATACATGACTTGTCGGCTGGTATATCCGGCCTTTCGCATGAAATCCTGTTCGTAGAGGGTCAAAGCTGTAAACCAGATAATTGTTAGAGCAAATGAGATCACAAAGACAGGGTCTTGCGTGTGATAATAAAGGAAGCCGCCCAAAAATGTGAAAGGCAAAACATTGCGCATGTCGTCAATGATCATATCAAAACGTCCGCCGGCTTCCGACTCGTGATTGCGGATGCGAGCGACCTCGCCGTCGCAGCGGTCTAACACGCCTGCGGAAAATTGCCACAAAACTGCAAAAACGATCATAGCCCAATGTGCGTCAATAAGAAGAAAACCGGAGGCGATCAAAAATAAAATAAGCTGTACATTACTGAGCGTATTGGGTGTCACTCCTTTTCGCGCAAAGTAGAAGGAAAGCGGTTTGGATAATTTAGAATTGACCGCTTTTGAAAACTCACCGCTTATTTCTTTAAATGCTACTTTCCAGATTAAGTCTTTAATGTGCGATTTCGAAATTTCCGGAGTGATTCGTAACCACCACGCGTCGGCGACAAATTGCATCGCGAGTTTGTTATTGCTGAGCAGTTCCTGCACGGCCTCGTCTATAGATCCGAAACCGGATATAGATTCAAGCTGTTTTCTGCTGCATGCAACAACGTCAGCGCTGATCACACCGTCGCCGCCCGATGCAAACGCAAGAAGTTTGTTTGACACGGTCAATTCTACCGGATTTGACCTAAATATATCGGACGTCATTTGATCAACCGTAATTTTATTATAACCGGCAGGATTAGAAAATATGACTTTGAATTTTTCTTTGAACGCCGGCTCAAAAAGTAGTACGCCATCCTTTATTATGACATTTTTGTGTGCAAAAACTACAGCCCTATCAGCCACGGCTGCTGTGACAGCCTGTTTGAAAAACGTCGGATGCATGAACTTATCTGTCTTGTACATTAGAAAAGCGTCATTCCAATGGGCTGCAACTTCCTTGATCTTTTCCGACAAAACCTGATCCTGGCTTAATTCAGTAACGCGATAATCCAACATCAGTCGGTGTTTAACCGTTTCAATTGTTTCTTCAATTTTGTTCTTGCATCCGGGATGCGCTATAACGACGGCGCTTGTTATTCCCGATTTCGACATGGCAATAAGGCATCGGTTTAGAAGTGTTTCTCCGCCGTATACGGTATCGTAACTGGAATTGCCCTGATGCGTATTGGATGCCAAGATGACTGCATTATTGATCTGATCCATTTTCATGTAAAGGCCTATCTTAGGTTTGATGTGAACTTGATTTAGATATACCCGTGCTGATCCAAAGTATTCTCATAAGATGAAAAACAAAACTGCAGATCATCCAGAAAGCAAGAAAACGAAAGGATGATTCGGTTTTACCTGTTATGTAGCCAACGGTGACGATAAGCAAAATTATGGCTCTTCGACAAGCAATGAGATGAAACGTCTTGTCAATGTTTGCAAAGTCATATATTTCTCTTTTGAACTTTATTCTGAAAATTCCGCACATGGTTTTGTCGACCCAGTATAGTACCATGAGTATCCAGCCCGCGATCGTGTTGATGTTGTCAAAATCAAAAAACTGACCGTTGGAAAAATACCATGTTAGACCGGCAAACCATAAGAAAATAGCCGGTGCGCTGGTCGCATGTTCTATTATTCCAGCTGTACGGCTCAAGCGTACGGTTAGTCGGGCGAGTTTGCCGTCAACGGAATCAAAGATAAACATACACCACCCGGTTAGAACAGCGAAACCCATGTAGCCAAAAGCAAACAATAAAGGAACTGCGAATGACGCTATGATACTCAAAAATGTGACATAGTTTGGTTTAACAAACGGATAACGGCTTAAGAAGCGTGTGATTTCCCTGACCGGGTATTTGTAAATGTAGGTGGCGATAAAGTCCATAGTGCCTTTAAAGTTGGCCTCATACATTTGATTTTCTATGGATCTTAAATCAGAACCGCTTTCATATTGAAAATAGTAGGGGACAAAATTGAGGCGCAGATCTTCTATATAGGAATCGAAATTGTTTGGTGTAACAACCTTAATAGAATATGAATCCTCTTGTTTCTTTGTAAAATCGATAAGTTGACTAATGTCCTTGACTGTAGAAAGATGATGAATAAAAGCCTTTAAGTTGGAGCCTGATAATTTAACAAAACCGCCTTGTTCGGTTAATTGTAAATCTTCGTAGCTGTCGCGTGCAAATTTAATCAGGCGATCATCCATGATCACATTAGATTTGACCATCAACAAACGGATATCTTGTTGGACGTCTAAATTTTTTGCAAACCGGATAAAATCCGGAATGTTTTTAGACTTCATATTTTCAGCCGGACTCGGCAAATCACTGACAAAAAACACTTCATCACACTTAAATTCGAGAAATTGACGCTGAAGCCTTTCGACAAATCTGAGGCCATAAACGGTTTGTTCTGAATATGACGGATAGTTTTGGTCCGCTACAATACAGGCTATATTCATAAGAGTCTCCTAATCAATAGTTTTCCATTTTTGCTCTATAGCCGTTTTGCTTAATCGTGAATCTGGATCCACGGCTATTGGTTCGGCAACGGCTCTGAGTAAAAAACGGTCTGCCCATTCATTTGCATAAGCGCAGGACTTCTGAAGATCAAAGCTGTTTTCTTTGCAAAAAAGTTCCGCTAAAATTTGTTTATTTCGCCCGTAGGGATGCAGGGCGGTCATATTGCCCGTAAATTTGCCGTCGG
>JAEUSK010000115.1 GCA_016787925.1 bacterium
GCGCACATGCCTTGCGCTTCCAAGTTCCGAATAAAAGCAATTAAGTTGTTCCTCACAACCTAATTTAACAAAAGGCAGGTTACCCTTGAAAAACAAGATCATCGAACGAGTTTCATTTGCCAAGAATCCCAGCGTAACAGAGATGCCGGATTTGCTTGAGATTCAAATTGATTCGTATAAGGAGTTTCTTCAACAGGATGTGCAGTCTGAAAAAAGAACTAACACGGGCTTGCAAGCTGTTTTTTTGAGTTCATTTCCCGTCGAAGATGCTAAAGAACTTTTCAAATTGGAATTTATCAAGTATTTTATTGAACGTCCCAAATATGATGTCCGGGAATGCCAGGAACGCGGGGTTTCTCACTCTGTACCTCTGAAAGCGACACTGAGGCTTTCAAGCAAGAAGTCATCGGATGATAAACATCCGGAGATTATGGAGCAGGATGTATACCTCGGCAATTTGCCGTATATCACTGAAAAAGGCACGTTCATAATTAACGGCGCAGAACGTGTTGTAGTCAGTCAGCTGCACCGCTCACCCGGAGTATTTTTTGACGAATCAATTCATCCGAATGGCACTAAAATGTTTTCGGCGCGCGTGATACCTTTTAGAGGATCGTGGATTGAGTTTACTACAGATGTCAACGATGTCATGTACGTATTCATTGACCGTAAGAAAAAATTTCCAGTTACAACTTTCCTGCGTGCGCTTGGATATTCTTCCGATCGGGATATGCTCAAGCTCTTCGGCGTGATCGACGAAGTTGAACTGACCAGAATCGGCGACACATTGAACGGCCGTAAGATAGCAGTGGACATAATTCAGGAAGAAACCGGCGAGATCATTGCTGAAAAAGATGCGATTGTGGATGAGGAGCTCATTGTAAAACTCAAGAAATTTAAGATCAAGAAAATAGACCTTATCAAAGCAGAAGACGAAATACCGGAGGTTATTGCTAATACGATCCGTAAAGACGTTACTAAGACTGAAGCTGAAGCGCTGGAACAAATCTACCGGCAATTGCGTTCCGGTGATGCGCCGGATCTGGAAACTGCCCGCAGTCTTTTAGAAAGACAGTTCTTTAATTCCAAGCGTTACGATCTCGGCGATGTGGGACGTAACCGGATCAATAAGAAATTGAGTCTAAATATTCCTGAAGCGGTCACTGTCTTGACGAAGGACGATATCATTGCGATTATTAAAGCTCTTATTGAGTTACGCAATGGCACCCGTTCAACAGATGATATTGACCACTTGGGGAATCGCCGAGTCAAGACGGTCGGCGAACAACTCGCTTCACAATTCAGTGTTGCTTTCTCGCGTATGACGCGAACAATTCGCGAGAGGATGAATTTACGTGATAATGAAAACCTTACCCCTCAGGATTTGGTCAATGCTCGCACCATATCCAGCGTTATTAATACATTTTTCGGTACGAGCCAATTGTCTCAATTCATGGACCAGACCAATCCTCTGTCTGAGCTTACTCATAAACGCCGGCTTTCGGCACTTGGGCCAGGCGGATTAACAAGAGAACGTGCCGGCTTTGAGGTGCGCGACGTTCACTATACTCATTACGGCAGATTGTGCCCAGTGGAAACTCCGGAAGGTCCAAATATTGGTTTGATCTCTTCACTATGCCTTTTTGCGAGAATCAATCGTTACGGATTCATTGAGACTCCATACCGTAAAGTGACTAATGGAAGAGTTCAGCAAAATATTGAATATTTGACTGCGAGCGATGAAGAAAACAGAACCATCGCCCAAGCCAGCGAGATCATTGATAAAAAAGGTGTTTTCCAAAATGAATTTGTGAAAGCGCGAAATAAAGGCGATTTTCCACTGGCACCGCCAAACGAGATCGCATACATGGACGTTTCGCCAGCGCAAATTGTCAGTCCGGCGGCCGCGTTGATCCCATTCTTGGAGCATGATGATGCGAACCGCGCATTGATGGGATCGAACATGCAGCGTCAGGCTGTGCCTCTTTTGATTCCGGAAGCTCCCATTGTCGGAACAGGTCTCGAACGCGTGGTCGCTGTTGATTCGCGCTCAGTTTTGATTTCCGAGATTGATGGAATTGTTGAATCTGTATCTGCTAACGAAATCACCATCCGAAAGAAAGGAAATATTAAAAAACAAAAACAAGAAGTCTCGGATACGGTGTCTTATCAGCTTTTGAAATTTTTCCGTACCAATCAGGATACATGCATAAACCAGCGGCCGCTTGTTGCAACCGGTGATGAAGTCAAAGCAGGCCAGATAATCGCGGATGGTTGCGCAACTAATCGCGGTGATTTGGCACTGGGGCGTAATGTCCTTGCGGCATTCATGCCGTGGCGCGGTTACAATTTCGAAGACGCAATTATTTTGAGTGAAAAACTTTTGAAGGATGACTTATTTACGTCGATCCACATTGAGGAATATGAGATTCAGGTCAGAGATACCAAACGCGGCGAGGAAGAACTCACACGCGAAATTCCGAATGTCAGTGAAGAAGCGACAAAAGATCTGGACGAAAATGGAATTATCCGCGTAGGAGCGGAAGTTTTGCCGGGCGATATCTTGGTTGGCAAAGTGACTCCCAAAGGCGAAACAGATCCTACGCCCGAAGAGAAACTCCTGAAAGCTATTTTTGGCGACAAAGCCGGCGATGTGAAAGACGCTTCGCTGAAAGCGCCCCCGGGAATGAAAGGAATTGTGGTCTCGACCAAGTTGTTCAGCCGCAAGAAAAAGGATACTGAATCGAAAAAAGAGGACAAAAAGAAGATTGAAGAGCTGGATTCAGACTACAAAAAACAAGTTCGCCGCCTAAAGGCAAATCTCCGGGAAGAATTGGAGAAACTCTTGGTAGGAAAAGTCTCAGCAGGAGTACAGTACACTGACGGCAGTGAATTTCTCAAGAAGGGACGTAAGTTTACCGACGATTCATTCAAGAATCTAGATCCATCGGAGCTTAATTTGGCAGAAAGCCATTGGACGGACGACGAAGAAACGAATGAAATGGCAAATTTTCTTATTGACAACTTTGAACGGAATGTCGAAGAAGTTGAAAGTGAATACAATTCGGAGAAATTCAAAGTTCAAGTCGGAGATGAACTTCCGCCGGGTATTGTGCAATTAGCAAAGGTTCAAATTGCTAAGAAACGCAAGATATCAGTCGGCGATAAAATGGCCGGGCGCCATGGGAACAAAGGCGTTGTGGCCAAAATTGTCCCGGAAGAAGATATGCCATTCTTGGCAGATGGAACTCCGGTTGATGTTATTCTTAACCCGCTTGGCGTGCCTTCGCGTATGAATTTGGGTCAGATATTCGAAACTTCTCTCGCTTGGGCTGGAAAAGTTTTGGGTAAGCACTACGAGACAAATGTATTTGACGGCGCGAAGATCCGCGATGTTCAGGATGAATTGCGTGCCGCGGGCTTGCCGGAACATGGAAAAGTCAAACTCACAGACGGACGATCCGGCGAATCTTTTGACCAGGAAACGATGGTCGGTTATATCTATATCATGAAGCTGAACCACTTGGTCGACGATAAAATTCACGCCAGATCGATTGGCCCTTATTCGCTGATCACACAGCAACCGCTTGGCGGGAAAGCACAGTTCGGCGGGCAGAGATTCGGCGAAATGGAAGTCTGGGCACTTGAAGCATATGGAGCAGCCTATACGCTACAGGAAATACTTACGTATAAATCTGATGACGTCAGCGGCCGCGCTAAAGTGTATGAGTCCATTGTAAAAGGCGATAATTTGCCTGAAGCCGGGATTCCAGAGTCGTTTAATGTGCTCGTGCGGGAATTGCAGGGCTTAGGTTTAGAAGTTAAAATAGTATAACAACAACATAAATAATTGTATTTTAAAGTTTATATCTCTTTATATGAGATATAGCTTTAACTTCCGAATAAGGAGGTTTAAAAGTGTCTTACTTATCAAACACGAGCTTAGCAAAAAACTTTTCAAGTATTACGATTGGGATTTCATCACCGGATGCCATTCTAAGTCGTTCTTATGGGGAAGTGACAAAAGCTGAGACCATAAACTATCGCAGCTTCAAACCTGAAAAAGACGGATTATTTTGTGAGAAAATATTTGGCCCCGTAAAGGACTGGGAATGCCATTGCGGTAAGTACAAGCGTATCCGCTACAAGGGCATTATCTGCGATCGTTGCGGAGTTGAAGTTACGTTGAAAGCGGTTCGAAGGGAACGAATGGGGCACATATCACTCGCCGTTCCCGTAGTGCATATTTGGTTTTTTCGATCCCTGCCGTCTAAAATCGGTTCAATTCTAGGGCTTAGCATTAAGCAATTGGACAAGATCATCTACTACGAAAACTATGTGGTCATTCAGCCGGGGAACAGCGGACTCAAATATAAAGATATCATTCCCGAAGAGGAATTATACCGTGTAAAAGAAGAGCTTGGTAAGGAAAATGATGACCTGCCCAATACAGACCCCAATAAATTCATTGCTCTAATTGGCGGTGACGCAGTCAAGGAACTCTTAAAAAGAGTGGAAGTTGATTCATTGTCTATTGACCTGCGTAAAATTGTTCGCGATACCGGCACTTCACAGCAAAAACGATCTGATGCATTGCGACAGCTTCGTGTTGCTGACGCATTTGTTCAGAAGGAGTCTGAAATTGAGAATCGACCGGAATGGATGGTTTTGGATGTTGTTCCGGTAATTCCGCCGGAGTTGCGTCCGCTGGTTCCACTAGAAGGCGGCCGTTTTGCTACAAGTGATCTAAATGACCTTTATCGACGTGTTATAATCAGAAACAATCGGCTGCGGAAACTTATCGAGATTAAGGCGCCCGAAGTCATCCTAAGAAATGAAAAACGTATGCTTCAGGAGTCTGTCGACTCATTGTTCGATAATTCTAGAAAAACAGCGGCAGTCAGAAGCGACAGTAACCGTCCCTTAAAGTCTCTGTCGGATATGTTAAAGGGGAAACAAGGGCGTTTTCGTCAAAATTTGCTTGGAAAACGTGTGGATTATTCTGGGCGATCAGTTATCGTCGTTGGTCCTGAACTGAGACTCCACGAATGCGGTCTGCCGAAAGAGATGGCTGTAGAGCTATTTAAACCTTTTATTATCAGAAAATTAGTTGAGCGCGGATTTGTGAAAACGGTCAAGAGTGCTAAGAGGATGGTCGACAAGCATGGTCCGGAAGTTTGGGAAATTCTTGAAAAGATCGTCGCCGATCATCCCGTGCTCCTTAACCGTGCTCCCACGTTGCATAGGTTAGGTATTCAGGCATTTCAGCCCGTATTAGTTGAAGGACGTGCAATTCAAGTTCACCCTCTGGTGTGCGCTGCCTTTAACGCTGACTTCGACGGTGACCAAATGGCGGTCCATATACCGTTATCATACGAAGCTCAAATTGAGACGCGGCTTCTGATGCTGTCGAGTCACAACATTATTCAGCCGTCAAGCGGCAGGCCGATTGCGATTCCATCACAGGACATCGTGTTGGGATGCTATTATCTCACCAAATTGCATAAAGGCGCAAAGGGAGAAGGAACGAAATATACAAACATGGAAGATATTCGTTCAGCTTATGACAATGGTGTCGTTGAACTTCATGCTAAAGTGCAGCTGCGAATACTTAATCCGGATTCGACAGATAAGAAGAAACCGTGGAAGTACATCGACACCACGGTTGGACGAGCCATCTTCAATGAAATCGTTCCACGTGAGGCGGGTTACATGAACGAGCTTCTGACAAAAAAGAAGATTGAAGAAATTGTATCGCGGTTGCATACGGAGGTTGGGAATATCAAAACGGTGGAGTTTCTAGATAATCTTAAACTTCTAGGATTTACATACGCCACGCGTTCCGGCTGTTCAATAGGCATTGAGGATGTGTTGTCGCCGCCAAATAAAGAGGCCGTTCTGAAACAAGCAAATATTCAAGTTGATAAAGTTCAAAAAACTTATCGTATGGGTCTGATGACTGATGGTGAGCGTTACAATAAGATAATTGACATTTGGACACATGCTTCTAACGATGTTGCAGCCGCAATGTATGAGAGTATCACAATGTCGAACGATGGATTTAATCCGATCTTCATGATGATGGACTCCGGAGCCCGCGGTTCACGTGATCAGATCAAGCAGCTGGGCGGTATGCGCGGCCTTATGTCCAAGCCTCAGAAAAGCATGACAGGCTCCGTCGG